>JAZSJO010000027.1:0-16948 GCA_045534365.1 Eubacteriales bacterium | reverse complement strand
AACGGGATTTACCTTGCCGTTTGCGGAAGGTGGCGTTACCATAACGATTTCCTTACAGCCTGCGATTTTAGCGGGGATGCTGTCCATAAGCACGGTTGACGGATAAGCCGCCGTGCCGCCCGGAACGTAGAGTCCCGCTCTGTCAACGGGTATCACCTTCTGACCGATAACTATACCGTCCTCGTCGTTTATGATAAAGCTGTTTCTGACCTGCCTCTCGTGAAACTTACGGATATTTTTAGCCGCTTTCTCCAAAATTTCAAGAAATTTGGGCTCAACCAAAGCCAACGCCTCTTCTATCTCGGCTTCGCTCACCGCAAGAGAATCAAGCTCTGCCTTATCAAATCTCTCACAATACTCAAAGAGCGCCTCGTCGCCTCTTTCTCTTACGTTTTTTATTATCTCGGCAACGGTATCTTCAACGCTTACCGTTGGCTCAAAGCGAGCGAATATCTCGTCGTTTGCAACCTCGCCGTATTTAAATATCTTAATCATTTCAATTCTCGCAATCTATCTTACTGTTTTGTGTCTACCAGCTCGCTCAAGGCTCTTACCACGTCGTCGATAACGTCACCCTTGAATTTTGAGCTTGATTTGTTCGCGATAAGTCTCGCGCTTATAGGAACTATCTCCTCAACCACCTCAAGACCGTTCTCAACGAGCGTTTTTCCCGTCTCGACTATGTCCACGATAACGTCGGACAACCCCAGAATAGGAGCTAACTCTATCGAGCCGTTAAGGTGTATCACGTCTATCTCTCTGCCTATAGACGAATAATAGTCCTTTGCTATATTGGCGAATTTCGTTGCCACCTTCAAGGCTCTCGCGGGATTATCACGAAATCCCTTGGGCGCCGCTACTGCCATTCGGCATTTTCCCGTGTCGAGATCAAGCAGCTCGTAGACCTCGGGATCGTATTCAAGCAGAATATCCTTACCCGCAACGCCTATATCCGCCGCGCCTCTTTCAACGTAGATAGCTACGTCCGAGGGCTTTACCCAGAAATATCTGACACCCTTTTCGGTATTTTCAAAGGTCAGCTTACGGTTGTTTTCCTTGATAGACGGGCATTCAAAGCCTGCCGCTTCAAACATAGCGTAGACCTTCTCGCCAAGTCTGCCCTTGGGAAGCGCAATATTCAACATATCCATATCATCTGCCCTCCCCCGTCATATCTATAAGCTCTTTGTATTTCAGTCTTTCGGGCAGAGCCTTCTTCACGGTAACGCTCTTTCCCGACGCGGAAAGCTCGTCGGTCAGCTTACAAATAGCCTTTACGTCGGTCTTGTCGTCGTAAAGCAGAAGAACGTCGGCGTCGTATTCGTTGACGTTTTCTTCAAGCTCACCCAAAAGGTCGAGATATATTGCAAAACCGATAGCGCCCGACTGCTTGCCCATCTTTCTCATAAGATTATCGTACCTTCCGCCCGACAGAACGCTCGTGGGAATTCCCTTGATAAAGCCCTTGAAGACGACTCCGCTGTAATAATTCATATCGTCGGTCACGGAAAAGTCGATCCTTATCCTTCTTCCCTGAGACGCAAGGATATCGGTTATCTCCGCAAGCTCAACGGCTTCGGCATAGCAAGAGCTATCCTTGAGGATAGAAAGCATTTCAACGCTCTCTCCCTTCATTGCGATAAGCTTTTTTATCGTGAGAGCCTTATCGGGAGCGATCCCCTCGCCGACGCAAATGGCGTCGATCCCGTGAATATTCTTTTCTCCCACGCAGGAAAGCAGCTGCGCGCGTCCTCTTGCCGAAAGTCCTGTCTCGTCTATAAGAGCAGAAATTATACCCATTTGGGAGACGTCAAGCACGTAATCGGGAGAGATAAGCTCAAGGCTCTTCGTCGCAAGGGAAAGCACCTCTGCGACCGAGTAAGAGTCAAGCTCACCGATGCATTCAAGTCCCGCCTGCATTATCTCCTTGAAGGAAAGCGCGCCCTTGGGAACTCTGTAAACGTTCTCGTTGTAATATACCTTACGCACGCCATTCTCTTTCTCACGGCTGTTTTTGACTATCGAAAGAGTAACGTCGGGCTTCAGAGCCATAAGAGAGCCGTCGGTATCGGTAAAGGTAATTATATGGTCGGACACCAAAAAGCTCTTATTCCTTACGTAAAGGTCGTATTCCTCAAACTTGCTCATTTTATATTGGGAGTATCCGAAGCTTTCGTACAGTCGCTTCAGGCGGTATACCGCGCCCTCCCTTTGCGTTTCAAGATTTATATTTGCGCTCATATTTGGGTAACCTTTCTTTGTTATTACGACTTTTCTTTGTCCTCAAGAGACTTCAGAACGGCTCTGTATCCGCCGCTACCGTAAACGAGGCATTTGTTCACTCTGCTGATAGTAGCGGTGCTCGCACCCGTTTCCGCCTCTATATTCTGATACTTTTCACCTCTGTTCAGCATATCGGCGACAGAAAGCCTCTGCGAGAGATCCTGTATCTCCTTTATAGTGCAGATATCCTCAAAAAACGCGGTTACTTCCTCCTCGGTCTTAAGGGTAAGTATTGCTCTGAACAGTCTGCGATTTTCTTCTGTGATATGGGGATTCATATAAAGCCTCCATTAATATGTAAATTTATACTTCATCATTTTATCACGCTAAAGCGTGAAAGTCAATAGGTTTGGGAAAATTATATAAAAAACATCAAAAATCACTATTAAAGCGCCTTACTAATTGTCAAATTCGCCTTTTTGCACAAAAGAAATCACAAAAATGTCAAAAAGATGACTCAAACGTATTGACAAGCGGCGAAAAGTGTGTTATACTGACAAAAAAGATGATAGAGGCGCACCTCAAAATCAGTATTTTTCGTGAAAAAGCCCGCGCAGGCATTGCGAAAACGAAAGGGTTGGGTGCCGAAGAGAACACCGGCGCGTATGTTTCTCTGGCAACTCGGATAATATCCGCTTTGCTGTCGCATATTTGCGGAGTGCTATCTGACTGTTCGATTTTCGGGGAGTATTGGGTAGCCGTTTTAACGGCTGTTTTTTATTGGCTCTCTTGAACAAGGCGGAGATGCACGGTCTCTGCCATTTTTATCGTTAATAAGAAAATAATACGGAGGATCAAAATATGAAAAAGACAGTATTTACGGGCGCGGCTACTGCTATAATCACCCCTATGAAGAACGACGGTATCGATTATGAAAGCTTTGAGCGTCTTATCAATTGGCAGATCGACGAGGGTATAGATGCAATCGTGGTCTGCGGAACTACGGGCGAGGCAAGCACCCTCTCCGACGACGAGCACAAGGACGCGATCAAATTCTGCGTTGACGTAGTTGCGGGAAGAGTTCCCGTTATCGCGGGCACGGGCTCGAACGACACCGCGTACGCGATCGAATTGACGCGGCACGCCTGCGAGGTCGGCGTCGACGCCGTTCTCGTTGTCACGCCCTATTACAATAAAGCTACGCAGAACGGTCTTATCAAGATGTTCACGTCGATCGCAGACGCGTCAACTAAGCCCGTTATTCTCTACAACGTTCCCTCGCGTACGGGATGCAATATCCTCCCCGCTACCGCGGCAAAGCTCGCCGAGCACGAAAACATCGTTGCTATCAAGGAAGCAAGCGGCAATATCTCGCAGATAGCAGAGCTTGCTCACCTCGTTGGTGACAAGATGGACATCTATTCGGGTAACGACGACCAGATAACTCCTATCCTCTCTCTCGGCGGCAAGGGCGTTATCTCGGTGCTTTCCAATCCTATGCCTCGCGCGACGAGCAAGATATGTCACGATTTCTTTGAGGGCAGACATAAGGAGGCCGTTAAGGCTCAGCTCGACCTTCTTCCCTTCATCAACGCGCTCTTCTGCGAGGTCAATCCTATCCCCGTAAAGTGCGCTATGCATCATATGGGCTTCTGTGAGAGCGAGATACGTCTCCCCTTGACCGAAATGGAAGCCGAGCACGAAGAAAAATTGGTTGAAATAATGAAGGGACTCGACCTTATTTGATCGTTGGTCTATCCCAAAATAAAACGGAGAACAAAATGAAAATACTTATAAGCGGCATCGGCGGCAGAATGGGCGCCGAGGTCAAAAGAATGACGCTTGAAGGCTATCGCGGCGCAATTCTTTGCGCGGGATACGATATAGCCCAGACAAGCGCGGAATGCCCCACGTATACGAATTGGACAGACGTAAAAGAGATGCCCGATTGCATAATCGACTTTTCGCATCACGCGGGAACGAAGGCGCTTCTTGATTTTGCCGTATCGAGAAATATTCCCGTCGTGCTCGCCACTACGGGACACGACGACGCGGAAAAGAGCTATATCGTCGAGGCAGCTAAAAAAATACCGCTCTTCCATTCGGCAAATATGTCGCTCGGAGTAGCTCTTCTTTGCGAGCTTGCAAAGACCGCCGCAAAGACCTTTCCTGACGCCGATATCGAGATAATAGAAAAGCACCACAACCGTAAGCTTGACGCGCCCAGCGGCACCGCTCTGCTTCTGGCTCAATCGATACAGAAGATAAGAGAAAAAGCCTTCTTTACCTTCGGCAGACAAGGACACGCAAAGAGACAGCCCGACGAGATAGGCGTTCACGCAATACGTATGGGCAATATCGTAGGCGAGCATGAGGTCATCATCGGCACGGACACGCAGACTATAACCCTGAAGCACGAGGCTCACAGCCGCTCTCTCTTCGCGGAGGGCGCGCTCGCGGCGGCAGACTTTATCAAGGACAAGAGCGCGGGCATATACGATATGTACAGTATGATAGGCGCGCAGTAAGGTTTTAAGGACGAAACAATGATTTGTAACAACTTATCGGTAAACGAAAAAGGACATCTGACCTTCGGCGGTGTCGACACCGTGGATATGGTGAATAAGCACGGCACTCCCCTCTATCTTTTCGACGAGGACAGAATAAGAGAGCGTTGCCGCACATACGTCGACGCGATGCGCTCGGCTTTCGGTGAAAAATCCCTTCCACTCTTTGCAAGCAAGGCGGCGTCCTTCAAGAAGATCTACCGCATCGTCAAGGAGGAGGGTATGGGAACCGACCTCGTCTCCTCGGGCGAGCTTTACACCGCCGCAAGCGTTGGTTTTCCGCTTGAAAAGGCATATTTTCACAGCAACAACAAGACCGATTTTGATATTGCATACGCTATCGACAACGGCGTCGGATATTTCGTAGTCGACAACGTTGAGGAGCTTGACGCAATAGACCGTATCGCGGGCGAAAAGGGCGTAAAACAGAAGATATTGCTTCGACTCACCCCGGGAATCGATCCTCATACGTACGCGGCGGTAGCCACGGGCAAGGTCGACTCAAAATTCGGCTCTGCTATCGAGACGGGACAAGCCGAGCAGATAACCAAATACGCCAAAGAGCTTGAAAACATATCGCTTACGGGCTTCCATTGTCACGTAGGCTCGCAGGTCTTCGACTCGGACGTATTTCTCCGCGCATCCGAAATAATGCTCGATTTCATCGCGGAAATGAAGAAAAAGCACGGTTTTGTGGCAAAGGAGCTTGATCTTGGCGGCGGATACGGCGTAAGATACCTTGAAAGCGACCCTGAGATAGATATCGCGGCAAATATCCGTCAGGTCGCAGAGCATATGAAGGCATATTGCGAAAAGCTCGGCATAGATATGCCCGATATTCGTATGGAGCCCGGCAGAAGCATAGTTGCCGACGCAGGAATGACTCTTTACACCGTCGGAACGGTAAAACGCATTCCAGGATACAAAAACTACGTATCGGTTGACGGCGGCATGGCGGACAACCCTCGCTTTGCCCTCTACAACTCCCCCTACACCGTATGCCTTGCCAACAGAATGAACGCGCTTGACGAGGGTACACCTCCGTTCAAATGCTCCGTGGTTGGAAGATGCTGTGAATCGGGCGACATTCTTCAGGAGAACGTAACTCTCCCTGCCGATATAATCCGCGGAGACGTGGTCGCCGTGCTTACGACGGGCGCGTACAATTACTCTATGTCCTCGAATTACAACAGACTTTGCAAGCCTCCCGTAGTAATGCTCAAGGACGGTAATGATTACGTGGCGGTAAGGCGCGAGACGCTTGAGGATATTTGCAGAAACGACGTATAAAATACACGGGGAAGAAGATTTCAGCTCTTCTTCCTCTTTTCTTCCTCTTTTTTTATCGATTTATATTGCATTTTTGCGCATATTGTGGTAAAATATAATAAAATATTTAAGAAGATAAAGGGTCTGGACCAAATATGGAAAAAAACGCAAATCAGAAGCTTATAATGGAAAGACGGATGAAGGAAAACAGCACCGCCTTTTCTCTTTTTGCACTTTTTCTTTCCTTATCATTTTTAATAGCTACTCCGATCGCTATGTCGCTGACAAACACCGACCCCTCAACGCTTATAGAAAATCTGTGGACTATTTTCACGGGGTCCTCGAGGCTTGTGACCGACTACTTTTCACTCGGTTGCCTCGCAAGCACGCTCTTTAACGCGGCTATATGCGGTCTTGCCTGCAATCTGATAATGGCAATCAGCCGCGCCCATCCAAATTCAACTACGTTTGCCGCTTATATCCTCGTTATCGCTCATTGCTTTTACGGCTTGAATTTCATCAATATGTGGCCGCCCTTTATAGGCGTTATCGTCTATTGTCTGGTCACGAAGCACCCATTGAGAAAAAATCTTCACATTGCTATGTTCTCAACGGCTTTAGCTCCCTTTATAAGCGACTTTTTATTTTTCTATCCTCCCGGACGATCCTTGACGGTAGGCGGTTTCAGCGTTCTCGGCATCGTTCTTTCGATCGTTTTCGGAATATTTGCGGGATTTCTTGTCCCCGCCCTGCTCCCGGGCACTACCGCGATGCACAAGGGCTTCAATATGTATAAGGCGGGACTTGCCATCGGTATTTTGGGCATATTCGTATATTGCTTTCTCTACCGTACCTTTGGAATAGAGCCTGCCGATCACAGCTTTGACGCAAACGCGGCACACGAGACCTTCGGTAACCTTTACTACGTCTTTATGAATATCTTTTTCGCGCTGATATTCCTCTGCGCTCTGATACTCGGCTTTTTTCTTAACGGAAGAAGCTTCAGAAATTACAAAAAATTGCTCGCCTGCACGGGGCACGGACTTGATTTTGCCGACAAATTCGGAATGCCGCTCTGCTTTATCAATTTCGGCCTGTACGGCTTTTGCATACTTCTCTACCTGAACGTAATTTTCGTTCTCACGTCGTTTCTCCCCTTCCTGCCAGAGGGCGTAGGATTTACGGGAGCAACGGTAGGCATTATTTTCGCCGCACTTACCTTCTCCGCAGACGGTCAGCACCCCAAAAACATAGCGCCCATAGCAGTTGGCTACACGGCTCTGTTCGCCGTCGTCTGTTCGGTCTGCCTTATTACAAAGACCGAGATCCCCTGGACTCTTGCCGCTCAGGCATACATCAACGGACTTGCCTTCGCCACGGGACTTTGCCCCATAGCGGGAGTTTACGGCTTCAAATACGGCGTTGCCGCGGGAATCTTCAGCGCGATAATCTGCACCTCAACGGCGGCTATGCACGGAGGCTTCGTGCTCTATAACGGCGGCTTCAACGCAGGTCTCGCCGCGCTCATCATGATACCAGTGCTTGATTTTTACCACGTCAAGCCTAAACACACCGATAACGACGAGATGTTTGAGATAGTTAAAAATAGCGAGCATTACGTTTTTATGCTAAAAACCAAACGAGATAAATAATACTGAAAACAGTGTGATAAAAATCACACTGTTTTTTGTTCAATATTTGTCTGTTTTTTTGCTATTGCAATCTCTACAGAGCATTTGGCAATTTCCCTGTACCGTCAAGCCTCCCTTGCTCCAAGGCTTGATATGGTCGCCCTCCATTTCTGAAAACTCAAAATGCTGCTGACAAATAGGACAAATCCCGTTCTGACGGCTATATGCCGTCATTTTTTCACGCTTATCGAAGGTGCGAAGATTTAAGAGACGAGTGGCAAAGGGGTCTGTATCACGGCATAATAGATATTCATATATTCCCTTTTGCTTCTGCACCTCGTCGTCCTCGTGCAACCGCTTGACCTCGCTTGTCATCACCGTAGAGTTATAGTAATTTGAATTATACAGATTGTATAAATGACACCAATCAAGTCCCTTCATATCGGTATAATATTTTGGAAATATCTTTTCTGCCCAATGAATAACGTCCTGAAAATACTGCCATAATTCATCTGCGTCACTATCTGACTTATGCACCGACATATATTCGGTTATCTCCTTAATGCCTTGATATTCACAGATTCCCTTCAAAGCCTTCTCCAAAAGCTCCTGACGGTTTGGGTCACCCGTGATATATCTGTCAGATAGACCTTTTGCGGCACAGCCCTTCTTTGAAAAGTGCCTTTTTGCATCGGAGAGCCATTGTCCCGTATAAACGCTGTTGCGAAGCTCCTGATCGGTCAATTTCTCGCCCGCAATATTTACTACCTTGAACCATTCAAGCTTTTCAGACTCACTGCCCTCACAGATATAGACCATAAGCTCGTAATTCATAATAGCCTCGTATTTATCGTCGGGAAGCGCGTCCCAATAATACTTTTGACCGTTAAGAGTTATTGAAAATCTATGCTTTAAAAACTGCATTATAGAGAGCGTTCTCTGCTGACCGTCAAGCACCTCAAAGGCGTCGTCTCCAACCTTTACCCAATACATTACGTTAAGAGGAAAGCCCTTCAAAACCGTATGTATGACCGCTTCGGATTGACTTTCGTTATAAACAAATTCGCGCTGATAAGGAGGACGAATGGCAAGTCTGCCGCCAAAGGCGAAAACACCGTCGTCGCCTCTGTCGTTATAGCCTTCGAATACTTCCTTGACCTTAATCTGCTTTTGCTCTATTTTCATTTGACAATTCTCCTGATAAAAATTCTCTTATATACTCTTTCTCCGTGAACAAGAGGCTGAGCAACCTTGCTTTCTTCTTTCCAAAGTCCTTGCGAAAAGCCCTTTCCCTCGCTCTCGGTTGCCCCGATTATTTCAAATTGATCGGGATTGTATTTATCCATAAAGGTTATGGGTACACCCATAATTCCGTTACAATATCCTCTTGATGAGTATCCTTGCATAAGTTTCCCGTCCGTTGACCGTAAATCTGTGTCCATATTTCGGGTTATCGGGCATATATCTGTCAAGTCCGATAATTGCGAATTGCTCGGGGCTGTACTTGTCGAGGAAGGTGATCGGAACTCCCATGATTCCATTACATCTTGCGCCTGATGATGATCCTGAAATATTGCGTAATTCTGCGTCTGTCTGTCTGTCTGTCTGTCTGTCTGTCTGTCTGTCTGTCAAGAGATTATCGCATTTTTCGACCGTGTATGTCAAGTCCTTTTCGTCATTTCCTTTACGAAATTTTACAATTTCAAATTGCTCAGGATTGTGTTTGTCCAAATATGTAATGGGAACTCCTATATCTTCAAAATAATCGCAAGGTATATCCGAAGTTTTATTGATATTTATTGCATCATAATTGTCATATTTAGGATAATCCTCTTCGTTTCCGTAATATTTCTTAAACAAAATCAATTTCTCATGTCGCTTCTGCAAATCGAGATTTGTAAACCAACAAATATTTCCCATACTGCGCCATTTCTGCCCATTTTCATCGATCCAAAAGCGAGTTTCTTTGGGTTCATAATACTGCGGTACGGTAAACGCCATATCTCCGCAGTGATTTCCGAGCCACATCAAATTATCCTTTATCAAAGGAAAAATTTCCTTATATGTAATAGCGTTTTGATTTCCTATAATAAGAAATTTTTTACCGTACTCTATCAATTGCGCCACATATTCTCTAAACAACGAAAACGGTGGATTCGTTACCACGATGTCGGCTTGCTTCAAATATTTTATACATTCCTCGGATCGAAAATCTCCGCTATCCTTCAAGCGCTTTACACCGCGCTTTTTTGAGGTCAGAAGCCTGTAAATATCCTCGTCAGAAACGCCGCGTCCGTTTTGCATAGGCACTTCCTTGACATCTATTACGTATCCGTTTTCTGCTTTCAAAGGCTCATCCTCTTCATCAAATATTGACATTTGACGTCCAACTATAGACGAGCCGCCGTAAGACGTGCAGATCAGGCGTTTTAAGCCCAAGTGGTTAAAATTTCGCAAAAAATATTTACAAAAATTCGATTCAAACGGGTCGTCGCAGTTGCACAGAACGGTTTTTCCCGCAAAATGCTCCTCATAATGATTTAATTCTGCCTGGATATCCTCATAACAGGTATAAAATTCGTCCTTTTTCGCGTCCTTTGCCTTACTTAATGCCTTATTTGATGCCATTTTATTTACCGTCCACGATTATCTCGATAATTTTCTTGTTTTTCTTTTTTGCATAATTCAAGGTGTATTTTGTTCCGCGAGAGTCACCGTGCCAGACCGCAAGCACCACATCCGCAATATCCACCATTTCCTCGTTACGCTTTAGGGGCGCGGCTCTGCCGTAAAGCTCGTATTTCGGATAAAATATCAATTTTTCAATGCCGTGTTCGTCAGCGTATTTCTCGGCCAACGTATCAATTCCCTTAGCACCACCGCTGATGATAAGCTCGGTATCCCCGGGAATATGTTCCGTCAGGTCAAAATCCGTTATCATTCTTGAGCCAATAATTAAAAGCTTCATAATGCAATATACCTCCGTAGGTTAATACTATATAAGTATATACCTAATTGTTGAAATTGTCAAGTGGGTATATATCAATTAAAATATATACTGAAAGGAGATGATATTGTATGGTAAGGCTCACTCTTGATAAGCGGCTTGAACAATCTGGTATGACAAGATATGAATTAGCAAAAAAAACCGGAATCATATATCATGTAATAGACAGCTATTACAAAAACAAGATCACTCGCTACGATAGTTATCTATTAAACAAAATGTGCGAGGCTTTGGACTGCGACATTTCCGATATAATCGAATACACGAAGGACGAATAAAAAGCGGGAATTTTTCCCCGCCCTAATCAAAAATAAAAATATAAGCAGAGCTTCACAAGAAGCTCTGCTTTCATTTAAAAGTTAAATTTCTCCAATCGCTTCGTCAAAAGCCCCGCAACAAGACCGATAACCACTCCCGCTACCGTACCCGTAATGAGCAGTACGGGAAGATACCAGACCACCTGCGGAGTCTGAGTCCAAAAAATAGCCACCGTGACCTGTCCCACGTTATGCAAAACTCCGCCAACGACGCTTACAGCGACGCAGGAAAAAAGCTTCGTCCTTTTCAAAAACGCCATTCCGAGAAGGCTCAAAACAGCACCCGCAAGGCTGAAGAGCATTACCTGCACGTTATTGAAAAGTGCCGAGACCAACACGACGCGAACAATGCTCACTGCCGCCGCATACTGCCACCCAAGACTGTAGAGCAAAAATACTATCACGATATTGGACAACCCAACCTTTATTCCCGGGATAGCCACGAACGCGGGGATAAGGCTCTCCAAAAATGAAAGCACCATTGCAAGAGCAACCGAAATGCCGAGCAATGCTATTCTTTTTGTCTTCATTCCGTCACTCCCCTTCAAAAATCAATCTACAACTATCTCAACGTCGCCTTCATTACCAAGCACCGTAACGGTGAGCTTATTCGGCAGGCAGATTATCGTCTCCCCGCTCTTCTCTACTCTGCCCATTCTCATGCAAAGCCCGTCCGGACAGCTCGCGCGGCTTATATATGCCTGACCGTTCTCGATAGTCAATATATTCGTGCCTCCGTTAAGCAAATGCTCGCCGTCCTTATCAAGATCATATCTTGCAACTTCAACGCCCTCAACGCGAACGACCACGTAAGAGCCATCGTCTCGGATCAGGCTGAACAGAGCCAAGATCATCAAGGAAAAGACAAGTATAGCCGCGATAAGAAAAATATCTCTTTTCTTCATAAATCCCTTTATTCCGCAATCAAATTTTTAAATCCGTCGGTCATTCTTTCCTCGCCGTTTGAAAATATCCAGAAGACTTCAACACCGTCTAAACCTTCAACCACCTCAAGCCCCTCCTCAAAGCTCATACAAAAGAGCGCCGTGGAGAGCGCGTCGGCAAATCCGCTGTCCTCGCACACCACCGTTACAGATGAAAAGTATGCGGCGGGCATCAGGGTATCCTTGTCGATTATATGATGATAACGAACACCTCCAAGCTCGAAGCCTCGCTCGTAATCGCCCGAGGTCACGCACGACGTATCCGACAACAACAGCCTCACCGCAAGCTTTTGCGTATCAAAGGGATCTTTTATGCCCGTGATCCAACCGTTGCCGTCGGGCTTTTCGCCGATTATCCTTATATTTCCTCCGATATTCAGCACGTAACCCGAAACACCCTTGTCAATAAGATATCTTGCCGCTACCTCCGTAGCGTATCCCTTTCCTATAGCGCCAACGTCTATCGAGGCGTCGGCATCGATTATCCTGACGCGGAGGTTTTCTTTATCTATCTCCAATGCATCCATATAAATATGCTTCGCCGCCTCGGAAAGTACCGCGTCATCGGGAATATAGGGTTTACCCTTGGAGCTGCTCTCTCTGCAATCGTGCCAGATAGACAGCACCGAGCCCATCATTATATTCATTTCGCCGCCAAGAGCGCCGTAAACCGACCTTGCGTAGATCAGAAAGTCTACGAGCCGCTCGTCAACGTCAAGCCATTCTCCTCCCGCGTTTTTGTTAAGCGTACAAAGATTATTTATTCCCTCGTATTCGTTATAAATATCAAACAAATAGTGATATTCCTTCAATATTTCTTCGATCTCGGCACAATTTTCATCAAAATCCGAGGATGAGTCTCCCGCGTAGCTTGAAATAGTCGAGACCGTGTCAAAATACTCAAAAAAGATCGTTTCCTGCGTCCTGACCGCTCCGCCGCAGGAAGCAAGTGACAAAGGAAGACACGATATACACAAAAAAAGCGCAAGACCTTTTAAATATTTCATTGCACGTCTCCTTTCTCAGATTTAAGGCAAGGAGAGAACTAAAAAGCTCTCTCCTTATCATTTTTTTTGAATCAAAGCGTCTTCAGATCGTAAGGCGTTGACTGATATACGAAATAATTAAGCCAATTGATAAACAAGAGGCTTCCGTGAGCGCGCCAACGAACCACGGGCTCCTTGTTGGGATCGTTGTCTCTGTAATAATTCACGGGAGGCTTGATAGGCAAGCCTGCCGCTACGTCGCGGCGATATTCCGCGTCAAGAGTAAGCGGATCATACTCGCTGTGTCCCATAATAAAGAACTGTCTGCCGCCGTTTCTCGACACTATATGAACGCCTACGTCGTCACTTGAAGCGAGAACGCGAAGCTCGGGAATAGCCTCAATATCCTCTCTGTAAACGGTGGTATGACGGGAATGAGGTACGAAAAATTCGGCGTCAAAGCCGCGAAGCAGCATTGATTTTTTGTGGTCTGCCTGATGAGTAAACACTCCGAATAATTTTTCGGGCAAAATATGCTTTTTTATTCCGTAATGATAATAAAGTCCCGCCTGCGCGCCCCAGCAGATATGCATCGTGCTGTGAACGTGAGTCTTGGTCCACTCCATTATCTCGCAAAGCTCGCTCCAATAGTCGACCTCCTCAAACTCCATCATTTCAACGGGCGCTCCGGTAATTATCATTCCGTCGTAGTTCTCTTCTCTAACGTCGTCAAAGGTCTTGTAGAAGGCGAGAAGATGCTCCTGCGTCGTATTGGTTGATTGATAGGATTTCGTTCTGATAAGCGTCAGCTCTATCTGAAGCGGCGTGTTACCAAGAATTCTCGAGAGCTGTGTCTCGGTCTCGATCTTCTTGGGCATAAGATTGAGAAGCAATATCTTCAAAGGACGAATGTCCTGAGTTATCGCTCTCGTTTCCGTCATTACGAATATATTTTCATCTGCAAGCGTCTGCACCGCAGGCAGATCGTTCGGTATTTTGATCGGCATTTTATTCTCCATCTCGCCGCTTGAGGCGGCGCAATATTTATCGTTGAATTTTGCCCAAAGGCTAAATTCGTGCGCAAAAAAATATTTTTCAAAAAGTTTTTGAAAAGGGGCTTTGGGAGAAACTTTTCCCAAAAAGTTTCTCCCAGACGCTCTCCTCTTATATCCTATCCAAAGCCTGCTGAATGTCAGCAATGAGGTCGTCTGCGTCTTCAAGACCGCAGGAAAGACGCACGAGGTCGGGAGCAACGCCCGAAGAGATAAGATCTGCGTCGGAAAGCTGACGGTGTGTCGTCGTTGCGGGGTGCAAACAGCAGGAGCGCGCGTCTGCAACGTGAGTTTCGATAGCGATAAGCTCAAGCGCGTTCATAAATTTAGCCGCAGCTTCTCTTCCACCCTTAACTCCGAAGCTTACGACACCGCAAGTGCCGTCAGGCATATATTTTTTAGCAATTTCGTAGTCCTTATTCGACTCAAGTCCGGGATAATTTACCCAAGCTATCTTATCGTTTGCCTCAAGATACTTTGCAACGGCAAGACCGTTCTCGCAATGTCTCTTCATTCTGACGTGGAGGCTCTCAAGACCGAGATTGAGGATATAAGCGCTCATAGGCGCGGGAGTAACTCCAAGATCGCGCATAAGCTGCGCGGTAGCTTTGGTAATATACGCGCCGCCAAGACCGAATTTCTCAGCGTATGTAATTCCGTGATAGCTCTCATCGGGAGTGCAAAGACCGGGATACTTGTCGGCATACTTGAGCCAATCAAATCTACCCGAATCAACGATAACTCCGCCGACCGCGCTTCCGTGACCATCCATATACTTTGTGGTCGAATGGGTAACGATATCAGCTCCCCACTCGAAAGGACGACAGTTTACGGGTGTCGGGAAGGTGTTGTCAATAATAAGCGGAACACCGTGCTCGTGCGCCTTCTTGGCAAATCTTTCTATATCAAGCACGTTGAGCGCGGGATTTGCGATAGTCTCACCGAAAACGAGCTTAGTCTCGGGTCTGAACGCCGCCTCAAACTCCTCGTCGGAGCAATCGGGTGAAATAAAGGTCACGTCAATGCCCATTCTCTTGATAGTAACGGCAAAAAGATTGTAAGTACCGCCGTAAATCGACGCGCTCGATACGATATGGTCGCCTGCAGAGCAGATATTGAATACCGCAAGAAAATTAGCCGCCATACCCGAAGAGGTCAGCATAGCCGCGCTTCCGCCCTCCATCTCGCATATCTTTGCCGCGACGGTGTCGCAGGTAGGATTCTGAAGTCTGGAGTAGAAATATCCGTTAGCCTCAAGGTCGAAGAGTTTGCCCATGTCCTCGCCCGTGCTGTATTTAAACGTAGTGCTCTGAATTATCGGGATCTGGCGGGGCTCACCGTTTCCCGCGGTGTAGCCGCCCTGTACGCATTTCGTGCCAATTTTTCTGTTTTTCATTGTATTTGCCTCTCTTTCTACTCGCCTTGTTAAAAAGGCTTTACCGTAATGGCAGTTTCAAATCGCCAAACGGCAATATCTATACATTATAATTATACCATTTTTACGTCCAAAGTCAAGTTTTTAGCAAAAATTTGCTTAATAAATCAAGGAAAATATTAAAAATCCCCGCCTACGATACCTTTTCACCCGGTAAATCCTCCGCTTATCACAAATTCGGTAAGAAAAGCACCGTCTATGCTCTCCTTTTACCCTGGAAATCTTTGTTTTTATCATAATTAAAACAATATATAGTAATTTATAGTATTTTTATAGTATTTTTTGAAAAAATCTGTTTACAAATCTCTAAATCCGTGCTATAATAAATTTGCGACGTAACTGAATATACTTTAGCCTACCCCTTAGTCCAACAAGGGTTTAGTGTACTTTTTTATTTTTGATAAAAATGTACGCTCCCTTTTTGTATGCTTTATCCTTTTTGGATTGGGGTAGTATAATCTGTTGCGTCGCGGCTTGGAGCTACGTTTTTTGTGCGTGGCGATAAGCCGCGCACTTTTTTATTTTTAGCTTTAAAAGCAGAAAGGACTCGAAATGCTAGGAAAACTATTTAATAATCCAGGAGAGAAAATAAAAAAAATAGCCTTAACTGTTTTCTGGATAGAATTTATCGGTGGATCAATAACCGCATTAATTTTTATAATGATTGGAATATTAGAAAGCGCCATCGCATTTATTCTATTATTACCAATAGCAATAATTATTTCGTTGGGAATAGCATGGTTAAGTTCAATCCTTTTGTACGGATTTGGAGAGCTGATAAGCAATTCAGATTACTTGTACAAAATAAATAATAAGATTAAACAAACAGGGGAGAATCCCTCAAACACTACAGAATCAATGATTTCAGCAGAAGAAAAAAACATGTCCTTCGTAACTGCTAGCGACGTTAAAGAAAGAAATATTCCATTTTCCCCTTCAAAAGTATTCAAAAATGTAATGGGAACGGCATCTAGCTATCGTTCACCACAACAGATAAAGGGATGCTTGGAATCTGCGCTTGAAATTCTAAAAGATCCTGTAGAAAAGAAATATGTTTCTATTGTACTTAGCTTATCAGATGAAGAAATCAAGGAAATTGTTAATGACCTTAATCGCAAATTTCAATAAGTAAATACACCCCCAAAAGGCTAATTGGGGGTAATTTTTACAGTTACGATTAAGTTCCCTTAACTCTTCAGACAACAAAAAACACGGCTATTGCCGTGCGTCCTGTTTTATGATCTCGACCAATCGAAAAGGAAAGAAGAGAGAGATGAAAACATCGAAACTCAAACTATTCCTTGAACCCTGTTGCAAGAGATATATAGCGATATATACCTTGATCGCAACAAAGGAGGTTCAAGCCCTCGGTCTATTAGTATCGGTCAGCTGAACACATTACTGTGCTTACACCTCCGACCTATCAAACTTGTAGTCTGCAAGTGACCTTACCTGTTTGAAACAGTGGGATATCTAATCTTGAAGCATGTTTCACGCTTAGATGCCTTCAGCGTTTA
>JAZSJO010000048.1:0-7029 GCA_045534365.1 Eubacteriales bacterium | reverse complement strand
GTATTGTCTTCCTAAGACCGCTTGGCCTCCGACTTATCGGAGATAGGCGAGCAGTGGTCGCCGCATACCGCGCCCGCGAGACAAGCGGAGATGCCGATGAACTGAAGGGGATCGCCCGCTTCAAATACGCCGAGGACGATGGGAATAAGAATACCGAACGTACCCCAGCTCGTTCCCGTTGCGAAGGAAATGAAGCAAGCCACGACGAAGATGACTGCGGGAAGAAGCGCGGTAAGCGCGCCTGCGTTCTGCATGATGCTCTTTACGAAATCGTCGCTTCCGAGAAGTCCCGTGGTATTCTTGAGGGCGTTTGCGAAGGTAAGGATAAGGATAGCGGGAACCATTGCGTTAAAGCCCTGGGGAAGTGCTTCCATAGCTTCCTTAAAGCTCAAGTGGCGGCGAGCTATCATATAAACTATAATAACGACGAGGGAGATGAGACCGCCCCAAGGCAGACCTACCGTTGCGTCGGTATCACCGAATGCGCCTACGAAATCCATATAGTAATCGGATTCAGCGGTGAAGAATCCGCCGACGTACATAAGAGCCAATACCGAAACGACTATCAGAACGATTATAGGAATAAGGATATCGAGGACGCTTGCGCGCTCGTTAATGGTCTCGTCGACCTCGTTTACACCGATCTTGCCGAGATTACCGTTCTGAGCCTTGATCTCAAACTTTGCCATTTTGCCGTAATCGAAGCCCATTACCGCAAGCGCGATCACGAATACGAGAGTGAGAAGGGAATAGAAGTTGAAGGGGATAGCTCGAACGAAAAGCTCGAGTCCCGACATATCTCCGGCAACCTCGGGCGTGACGTTGCTGGATACCGCTGCCGCCCAAGAGGAAATGGGAGCTATCATACAGATAGGAGCTGCGGTTGCGTCAATAAGATATGCGAGCTTGACACGAGAGATCTTTTTCGAATCGGTGACGGGCGACATTACCGTTCCTACGGTGAGGCAGTTGAAGTAGTCGTCTATGAAGATAAGTACACCGAGAGCGAAGGTGGCGAGTGTTGCGCCGAGCTTGGTCTTTATGTTTTTTTCTGCCCAGCGGCCGAACGCGCGCGCTGCGCCCGCCTTGTTGATAAGAGCGACGATAACGCCGAGTTCAACGAGGAAGATGAAGATTCCCGCGTTGCCTGAAACGGCAGAGATCAGACCGTCGTTAATAAGGGTGTCCATAGTTCCCGTAAAAGAGAAGTTGGCGTGGAGCAGAGAACCGGTAAGAATACCGATGAAAAGGGAGCTATATACCTCTTTGGTGATAAGAGCCAAAGCAATAGCTACGATCGCGGGAAAGAGAGACCAGAAGGTGCCTGCAACGTCACCGTTACCTGTAATTCCCGCTACTGCCAGAAGCGCAACGATCACAACTGCGGCTACTGCCAATGTGATTTTTTTGGAAGTTGACATTTTGATGTCCTTTCTTTATTTAAAATTTCAAAATATACCAAAACAAAACGCGCGGCGAAAAGCCGCGCGAAATATGCAAAAGCATTTTTCGATAGCTCTCCGCAAAAGCGACAGTATAGGCGATGTTCTCGCATATACCAGCAAGAGCAGACGGAAAAATCAACTCTGCTTCGGCAAGCTTTCCTTTCCCACGTGTCTTTTCCGACGTTTTTCGCGTTACTTTTAAAGCCTGCGCCTCTATCTTATTTTATTATATTTTGTTAATAAATTGAGTATATCATTATTATCGTATTTTGTCAAGGGATTTTCGAAACTTTTACGACTTTTACCGACTTTTACAGACTCAAAAAACGCGGAGGCGATTTCGCGCGCGTCCGCGTTGATTTTTTTATTTTGCGTCCTCAGCCGCCTGCTTTGCCTTTTCGTATTCCTCGTCGGCGACCTTTCTCGCCTCGTTGAATTCCGTCATCACGGCGAGGTCAAGGGTGTCGTCGGAAGAGGCTTTTTTGCTGTCCGTAGGAACAGCGTCGTTGCTTTGCGAAGCCTTTTCAGCTTCCTTTGCCGCTTTTCTCTCGCTTTCCTCGGCGCGAAGCTCGTCAAGCTCTCTGATTATCACTTCAAGCTTGTCCATAGCCTGCGATATCTCCTGCGTCAGCTCCTCGGAGTCGTAGCCCTCTTCCTTCTTGAGCCTTCTGTAGGCAAGTCTTCCGAGATTTTTGTATTCGGCGTCGCGGTCAGCCTCCTTGTTGGCTATTTTTATCTTCAGAGCCGCCGCGTCGGTAAGCTCACGCGTCTTGTTCACCGTTTTGTCGGCAAGCTCTCCGAGGCTTTTTTTGAAATCGTCCCATTTTGACATATCTGTATCCGCCTTTCTCTGTTTCTGTATTAATTATATAGTTATTTTACAGGATTGTCAAGCGGTCAAAGCCGATTTGTTTCAAAATAAGACTATACACGCTTATTTTTTGAAATATTTTCTGAAGCGGTCGAAGGCTTCGTCCACGTTTGCGCGAGTTGTCGCCATTTTTATTCTTATGTGATGGTCAAGAGAGTCTATGCTCTGATATTCGCCGGTGTCGTATAATACACCGCGGTCGCAGAAGACCTTTATCTCGTTGAGAAGCGCGTGACGAAGGCAAATAGTTCGCTGACGTCTGCCCAAATCAAGAACGCACCCTCGCGATGGAAGGCGTGTATAGGGAGATCAGATATATAGTCGAGAGCAAAATTCATTGAATTTTTTGCAACGAGCGGTTTTTTTGTATATATAAGCTGATTTGAGAAAAAATAAGAAGGTAACTGAAAATGAAGGTGAGATTTATTATGAATATAGAAAAAAAGGCTTATAAAAAATTTGCCGACGCTCACGCGCCCTCGTCTCCTATAGTGAAGAACTGTATCTGGGCGTTTTGCGTCGGCGGCACGATATGCGCTATAGGACAGCTTTTGCTCTTTCTTTACCGCGACGTCTGGGGAATGGGACAGAAGGATGCGGGAACGCTTTGCTCGGTAACGCTTATCTTTTTCGCGGCGCTTCTGAGCGGTCTCGGTCTCTTTGAAAAAATCGCAAAGAGAGCGGGAGGCGGGACGCTCGTGCCTATCACGGGATTTGCGAATTCGGTGGTTTCTCCCGCCATAGACTCAAAATCCGAGGGACTCATTCTCGGCGTCGGCGCGAAGATATTTACCGTCGCGGGCCCCGTCCTGCTTTACGGAACGCTCTCGGGAGCGGTCTGGGGAGTGATATACTTTATCGTCAAGCTTTTCAAGGGTTAATTCCGCAGAGCTTTTTTGAACGCGGAGATCGCCGTCTCCGAGTCCGACGAGATGATGAGCAGAGCGTAATTGCCCGTGACGATGACCTTAGCGTTATCAAGCATCTCCTTATATTCGGGCGCGGTCTTTGCGTTTTTCAGTACGCCGAGACGGGCGCAGAGCAATCTTGCGGTGTCGTTAGCGCAATCTCGGTCACGGCAATATATCACGGCGAATTCACAGGGGTGGTCGAGCAGTGGCAGGTATAGCGCGCAATCGAGCCACCCCTCCGTTACTCTCGGCAGCTCTCCGTTGCCGTACAGAGCTATAAGAAGCGATTCGGAGAGGTATTCGCTCTCTCCCTCGACGGCTGAAAGCGAGTAATATTTTCCTGCGGGCAGACCTATCTCAACGTCGGTCATAGCCTGCAAAAGCTGACGGCAGGACAGAGCCTCCTTTTGAGCGCAAGAGGGCAGAGAAGTTAATAAAAGCAATAAAATCAAAAATATCGCCGCGTATCTTTTCATAGGATTTTTCCTTTCGGATTTTTTACCATTTTATGAAAAATACGCGGCGATAATGTTATTATTTATGATATTTCGTGCCCTTGATGATATTCATACATCTGTAAACGCCTTCGAGCAGAAGTACTCGCATAAGCTGGTGAGGGAAGGTCATTTTCGAGACCGAAAGGCGCAGGTCTGCAGCCCTCTTTACGCTGTCGTCAAGTCCGTGAGACGAGCCGATAACGAAGCAAAGCTCGTTTGCCTCTGAAAATGCCCGTTCGAATTTTTCGGCAAGCTCCTCGGAGGAGAATTGCTTTCCCTCAACGCACATAGCGATCTTATAGGAGCGGTCGGGCATAGACGCAAGTATTGCTCGCGCCTCCTCTGCAAGCGCGCGGCTTATATCCGTGTCTGAGGGATCCGTCGGAAGCTTTGCCTCCTTGAGATTGACCTGCTCGACCTTGCAAAAGCCCGAGAGCCTCTTTTCGTATTCCCGTACCGCCTCGCGAAGATACTCTTCCTTGAGCGAGCCGACGGTGATAAATCTTATAGTTGCCATAAGTCCTCGCTTTCTCAGATAAGCCAGACCGCCGAGTCCTGAGTTGCTACCTTGAGGTCAAAATCCTCGTCGGCTATAGCGGTGAAGACCTCGTTGTAGGCAAGAGTCGGCAGATTATTTTCCTCGCTCAGATGGGCGAGCATGATATGCTTCGTTCCGCTTTCGTAAAGCCGACTTGCAAGAGCGGCGCACTCTGCGTTTGAGAGATGACCGTATTTTGAGCGTATCCTCTGCTTTAATTCATAAGGATACGGCCCTTCCTCGAGCATTTCGGCGTCGTGATTCGATTCGATGACCGTGGCAAAGCAGCCCGTAAGATTTTCGCTCATTTTATCGGTGACGATACCCGTGTCGGTGGCGTATCCGATCGATAAAGTCTCGCCGTTCTCACCCTTGAAGCTGAGTCTGTAGCCAACCGCCCCACGACTGTCGTGAGGGGTGGGAAAGGCCTTTACGTGAAGCCCCTTGATATCGGTCTCAAACTCGTTCCCTGCGTATAAGTTCAGGCAGCTGCAAAGCCTTTCGTCGCAAAGACCGTTGAAGATCTGCGCCGAGCTTAACAGAAGATGTATCGGGATCGGGTGCTTGTGAGAAAGGGCGCGGAGAGCGGATACGTGGTCGTTATGCTCGTGAGTTATAAAGATAGCGTCGATGTCGTCGATGTCGACGCCGATTTCCTTGAGGGCAAGACAGAGTGCCTTTGCGCTCTTGCCCGCGTCGATAAGTATGCTTGCGCCGCCCGCCGAGATATAGGTGCAGTTACCTCGGGATCCCGAATACAGACAGCATATTTTGCAATTTTGCATTTCAGTACCTTTCGTTATGAAAATAATCCCTGCACAAGAGGCCAGGTGAAGAGATATACGGCGTCAACGCCTATAGTCACGATAAGAGGGATAAGCACCGAGAGCATCCATTTGGACTTTTCAAGTCTTTCCTTTGCGCTATCGATATACGCGCGCTTCTGTTCGGCGCTCCACGTGAGAGGGAGCATATCCTCGGTGACACCCTTGCGGCTGAAGCCTCTGTTATAGATGACGTAGGCTAAAAGGAAGCCCGCGAACGCCGCCCAATAGGCTATGCAAACTATCTCTCCGAGCATAACGGGAGCCTTTGATATCACGCCCTCGGGGATGATGACTATCTCGGTCTGCATAGTCCCAAAATAAAGAAAGAGAAATATCGCCGTATTTACTATAAGCATATACGCTCTCTGTCTCGCTTCCTTTGATAAGACCTTCTTTTCGGGACGGTCAGGATAAGATGTTTTACTATGCTTATTTGACATAATTTACCTCTTTTATCAGATTATCCTTGTAGCTCCGACGGGACGGATATTGAGAACGATACACGCGTCCTTGCCAAAGCACGCGTCCATAGCCGATTTGAATTCGGGGACGGTTTCGGTGGGAACGAACGCCTGAATAGTTCCCGCAAAGCCGCCGCCGTGAACTCTCCACGCCGCTCTCTTGTCACTGAGTATTCTCTCGGCAAGGCAGAGAGCCAGGGAAATGCCCTGCTCGGTGAGATTTTTGTTGGTATATACGTTCTGGAGATAGCAGAATGAGGAGCGTCCCGAAGACTTGACGTTATCAAAGAAGGTGTCGATATCACCGTCAAGCAGAGCGGCCTTTTGCTTTGCAACGCGTCTGTTTTCTTCAAAGAAGTGCAGAGCTCTCATAATAGCTCTGTCTCCGAGCTTTTCGCGGAGGGCGGGGATAGCGGCAATCACGTCGTTTTCGTCGACCTCGCGGAGGACCTCCTTGCCGAAATGAGCGGCAACTGCCTTCATCTCAGCGGGAACGGAGGCGTAATCGTCGGTAAGGTCTGCGTGGTTTCCGCCCGTGTTCACGATGCAAAGATTGTAGCCCGCGCCCGTGATATCGAAATCAACGGGGGTGATCACGGGGGAGTTTACGTCCTTGAAATCGATAGCCACGATGCCGCCAACGGCGCAGGCTACCTGATCCATAAGACCGCAGGGCTTGCCGAAGAATTTGTTTTCCGCCCATTGAGCAAGCTTTGCTATCTCAACGTTGTCTACCTTGCCGTCGTTGTAGAGATGGCTTTCGATAGTGCCTATCATATCCTCAAACGCGGCGGAGGAGGAAAGTCCCGAGCCCTTGAGCACGTTGGAGGTCGTGTAAGCCACGAATCCGCCCGCGCGGTGACCGTTTGCCTTGAGTCCTGCGCACATTCCCGCGATGATCGACTCGCTCGTGCCGAACTTTTCTTTGATAGGAGAGGTGTATTCGCTGACATTGACCTCGTCCTCGCCAAAGCCCTCGCTCTTGACGCGTACTATTCCGTCGTCGGTGGGGGAGGCGACTGCTATTATGTCAAGGCTTATCGATGCGGCGACGACACATCCGCGATTGTGGTCGGTATGGTTGCCCGAAAGCTCGCTTCTGCCCGCAACGCTGAAGAGCGAGAGCTGAAGGTCACTGCCAAATCTTTGGCAGAAGCTTTCGATAGCATCTGTATATCTTTTCTTTGCGTCGGTCAGCGCGTCCTTGCCGTAGAGCGTTATAAGCTTTTCGTCAAGTGCGTGCCCGCGCAACGCGTTAATAAGTTCGATA
This sequence comes from Eubacteriales bacterium, assembly GCA_045534365.1. Taxonomy (GTDB): domain Bacteria; phylum Bacillota; class Clostridia; order Oscillospirales; family CAG-272; genus SVTX01. The sequence continues at coordinate 209 of JAZSJO010000048.1, read as the reverse complement.
GAATCCATAGTAATAATGATCCTTTCGGGTTGAATTTAAACATACATAATTATTCTAACACATTTTCACTATTGTCGCAAGAGGGTTTTGAATTTTTTTTGAGAAAGTTTAAAAGGCTCTGCTGAATTGTTTCAAATTTTGATTTGTCGAATTGTTTTTATTTGTCCTTTTCTTTCCTCGTCGAAAGAAAAGGACGAAAAGAACGCCGC
>JAZSJO010000192.1:0-5609 GCA_045534365.1 Eubacteriales bacterium | reverse complement strand
CAGAGGTTAAGCAACCTTAACAAAATTGGCAAAATGACGGCTTGGGGCGTTGATTTTGGCAATTTTGTTGAGTCCTTGGGGTAAAAATGGGGGCTTTTGCGAAAATTGGGGAATTTATTAAAAAAGGAGAAAAAATGACAGAAGTTTTTAAAAATTTGACAGTGGATCTATCCAGAAAAAGCGGTTCTCGCCCGATCTTTGCGGTAGAGAATGACACGGGATCAAGAAAACTCAGAATCAGGATAACCGACGACGGTTCTCCTTATATGCTTGATGAAGGTACCGTTGCGATCCTTAATTACAAGCGCGCGGATGGGGTAAGCGGCGCGCTGTTGGCGGAAGTGGATGATGAAGGTGTACTGATAACCTTAACCGCCTCCGTTTTAGGAGCGCCGGGGCAAGTGATCTGCTCGGTTTCACTCTTTGATGAAAACAAAAACAAGATCACCGGCTCGGATTTTTGTCTTGACGTCAGCGAGGAGCTTTATTCGGGAGAAACCTTAGATACTGCGCCCGAATACGGCGTTTTACTTGATACATTAGCGAGATTATCTGAAATTGAAAGCGAGGAATCGGAGAGGTGCAGGGCTGAGGATAGCAGAGAAGAAGCCGAGCGCGGCAGAGAAGAGGCCGAGAGAATTCGCGAAAAGCGGATTTCTGCAAGGCTGGGAGGCGGTGGAGCTTTGACCCTTTCATCGTCGGAGTGGTCAAGCGCAAATGCGCAGACTATTACCGTAAACGGATTGAGTGACGATGATATGGTTATCTTCTATCCCGCTACCGCCAATGACCGTGAATATTGCGGTTTTTACGGAGTATTCGTAATGCCCGAAAGCGAGGGCGGAGCCTTCACGGTAACCGCGAGAGCGAAGCCGACCAAGGATATTGCGCTTAAATATTACGTTATTCGCGGCAGGCTCCCCGAGGAGGTGGACTGATGGCATACGGATTTTTAAACGTAACGAGCTATGAGCGTGACGCGGCGGACGCGGCAGACGTGGCGGCGTTAATCGATCGCACGGTGAGAGAAATAAAGATCCCCTACGGAGTCACGAAGATAGGCAAAAACGCGTTTTACGCTTGCGAGGATTTGGTGAAGGTCGAGATCCCCGATAGCGTAGCTTACATCGACAACGGCGCATTTTGGCTTTGCAATAATTTGGTCGATTTTAGTATTCCCTACGGCGTAACTACTATCGGAAATACGGCCTTTAACGGTGTTGGCAGAAACGGTGTCATTGATAAGCTGGTAATACCCGACAGCGTGACCTCATTAGGCGGCGACGCTTTTTCGGCATCGGGAGTAAAACGCTTTATCGTGTCTAAAAATCTGAACAAGATTGAATCGGGCACCTTTGGCGGCATACTTGCCTGCGAAGCGTACGATTTTTCAAGGCACGAATCGGTTCCTGTTTTGGCAAACGTCAATGCTTTTGATTCTATGATTGCTTATAACAAAGCAAGAATATTGGTGCCTGCCGCGCTGTACGACGAGTGGATCGAGGCTACCAACTGGGCAACGTACAAGGACTATATCGTGCCTGTGGGCGGTAAAGCCAAGCCCGATCAGAGCAAGTTCAACGTCTACGTGGACGCTGACACGCTGAAGGAGATCGTTGATTATAACCTTCTTGGAACGACCTTATCCAAGGGGGTGGGCAAGAGCGAAATTCGTTATGAGGGTGACGTGCCGTATTTGAGAATCTACGGCGACGGTGTGTCCTCCGAGGCTTGCGCGAGCTTGCCCAATATTGAAGGTAAGACCACGGGCAAGTATCTGGTGTTTGCTTACAGATTGCCTGCAACTAACGTAGAGACGTACACAGATATGCAGGTTTTTGCTACTACGGGAGGAGCATCTATCACGGGATCGGGCGATATGTTCTATATGGCTGCCGAGAAGGATAGCAAATGGCACGTGGGTGTTGTTGACATAGAGGAGGCTATCAAGAGCAGCAAGTGGGTGGCTGACGGTTCTAACTCCTGCAAGTTCAATCCTAGCAGTGACGGAACCTACACTATCAGCCGATTGCGCTTGGATTGGTTCAACAAGGTAACCTCCAAGGACAGCTATATTGACGTGGCGTACGTTGGTATCTGCGACAGCCTGCAAAAAGCGATAAGCGCAGACCCCGACTATGAGGGCAAGGAGTTTGACGCCCATTATTTCTCGCACGCTCCCGTATACAGGTCGGTCAAGGGCAACGACAAGGGAATGCCCTACGTTACGATCACAAGCCCCACCAACGGAAGCGGAGAGACAGGAATTTACTTATATTCGCTTTCCGGCGAGGGCGAGGCTACGATGCTCGGATCGGGGCGCTATATCGGTATTATGTACCGCAACGCCCCGGGCAGCTACTGTGAGTTCCACAGCAACAGCTCAGGAAGTCTTACCGACTCAAGATGGTATTCCAGACAGCATCTTACCTATGAAATCGGTTCGGATTGGAAATTTACGGTGTTTGAATTGAAGCATTTAAATACCGTCTGCCGATCCTTGAGATTCGACTTCTTTAACGCATTATCTAAGAACACGCATTATTCCATTGATATAGCGTTCGTAAAGTTCTTTGCGAGCAGGTCCGAGGCGCAGGCTTATTATGAGGACGTTTGTAACAAGTACGAAATTTACGACGGCTCGGGATACGGGTTAGAATACGGACCCTCCGGCATTATTGATTCGGAATATGCAGTATCTGGCAGAGGCATTTATACGGGCTCTACTATCGTTGTTCCCGAAAGCTATAACGGCTGCCGTGTTTCTGAAATAATGGCAAACGCTTTTGAAGGTGACTCGGACATTGATACTCTGATATTGCCCGAGACGGGAGTGTATATTGGATCGTTGGCGTTTTACGGCACCGGTCTTCGCGTTATCAAGAATTTCTCGTCGGGTCATATGGATGCGCTCGGAGGAGTGACGATAGAATACGTTTCTATGCTGGATAACGCTGCTATCAATAACGGCGTTCTTGCCTACCTGGAAGGCTCACCGACCTACGATTTCAGCCGACACACAAGCGTTGCCGATCTGAGCGGTATATATGGCATTACGGTCGGCGATGATACCAAGATAGTGGTTCCCGACGAGCTGTACGACGAGTGGATAAACGATACGAACTGGGCGTACTACGCCGATCATATTTGTAAATCAAGCGAATATGACGGTCAATTTTAAGAAAGGAGATTTTTTATGGCAGTAATATCAAAAAATATCGAGGTGGACGGCAGAGCTCTTATAAAGCACGAGAGCGACGCGGGAAAATACATCCGTCAGGTCGAGACGGGCAGGGAATACTCATCTGCCGTGGACGTTATCCCTTGTAAATATACCTACGAGGAGACTGAGAGGGAGATTGAGATCGAGCTTGAGAGGAGAGTAAACGAAATATGAAAAGATACATATTTGCCGCGGTAGCGGTTTTGATGATCCTGTCGCTCTGTATTTTGGGCGCAGGGGCGAGTGACGAGGTTTCGGGGACGGACGGAGGCTTTGACTCCGAAATCGTTTCTGGGAGCGTTTCTGAGAGCGTTTTTGAGGGTCAGGAGGCAACTGCCGAAGAGGGAAGTGGCTCGGATATGGCGAGCGGTGAGGAAAGTATTCAGGACGTCGAGGCGCCGTCTGAGGAGGCCACCGCCGGAATAGACGCCGGGGAGCTTAACGACGTTATTTCCAACTCCCAGAGTAAGACAGAGGCTATCATTAACATTGCGGATATATTCGGAATTTCGGTGTCGGATGCGGAGGCTCTGGTAAACACTCTGGTGGCTTTCGGTGACGAGCATTTCGAGGAGAGCGACACCTGGCTGATCATAAGAAACAATATTATAGAGCATCCCGACCTATGGACCGTTATTGCCATAGTGGCGCTGGGATTTATTGCGCTTGTGGCGTTCCTCATCAGGTGCATTATAAGAAACGCGCTGACACAAACGAACACCAAGCTGAAGCTTAAGGACATTGACGAGCACGAGCAGGCTACAGACCGCAAGCTCGAGCTGGTAGACACCGACAACAAGGAGATCATTAATCTTTTGGGCGGAATCAAGGAGCTGCTTGAGGGCGAGAGCGCGGAGCTGAAGCGCGAAAACGATGATCTGAAGGCAATTCTTGAGCTTATAAGAGAAGCGATCGCGAGCGAGAGCGCGGCGGTTGACTCACTCAAGGCAAATTCCGAGACCTCGCTGAAGGTGACGGAGGAATCGTCCTTGCAGATCCTTCAGCTGCTCAATATCGCTATGAACAGAAAGGTGCCCACGGTATCCGAGGGCGCTCGAAAGGTATGGTACGAGGATGCGGTTGCCAAGGTAAAGGCCAAGGCAGGGATCTCTGATGGCGCAGAGAAGATCGAATAACTAATAACTATCGGGAGGAACGAGATGAGCAGGAGTGAAAAAGAAGAATTGAGAAGAATCGAGGAAGAGGAAAAGCTGGACAGACAGCGAGAATACAGCCGTCGGCAGAAGGGATTTTCCAAGATCATCGGTGAAAACTTCGCCACGTGGTCGCTTCTTATGATCATAGCTTTGATGATCGTATTTATCTGGACCGACATCGGGATATTCACGAGCTGGACAAGCTTCATGGGGGACGCGCTGGTAACGGCGGTGCTATACATACTGGCTGACGTTATCTGCGCATCCTACATAGGCGCCAAGGGCGGAAAGCTGAATGAGGAATAAATCCGAAACCACGACGAGTATCTCTCGGTCAGGGAACGAGTCAGGGCCGCCGGCATGACTCTTCTTGACGTGTTCTGCGACTGGCAGATAGATCTCGAGCTTGAGTTCTACGTGCGGAAAAGATGCAAGGATCTCAAGATAGATTATAAGGAATACGCTGAGCGTTACCGCAACAAGAGCTTGGCGGAGCTCAGTGCCCTATTCCCTACGGAAAAGGTGGAGGATGAGAGGGTGAGCCTGAAGGATAGGATCTTCGGAGGAGTGAAAAAGGCTAAAACCTCTTCTAAGGCTGCGAGGATCTTCTCCTTGAATCAGATCAAGCCCATAGAGCTGACTCCCGACATTCTCATGACCGACGGAAAGGTCAGAGATCAGCGCGGCGACGTGGGCGAATCGGGCGAGGAACACATTGAACGCCACACCACGGGCTGGAAGCACATACTGCTGACGCTGCTTTTCGTGGTCGTGGCGGTAGCTCCCACGTTTGCATTGGCGCATAATTTTTCGGTTGGTATGTTGGTCTATACCATGTTTAAGATTGCTTTGATGCTGTTCCGTATGTACCGCGGCTACAGCCGAGGCGCGAAGGCGTTCAACACGATAGAGCCGAAGCACCTGCAGGCAAAGACCAAGTATCTTTATATGTACTTGGAGTTCCTTCAGAACAAGACTTATCTGAAGCTGGGCGACAAGTACGGCTCGATCTACGCGACGGACAAGGCGGAAGAAAAGGATGCGGAGAATGAGGGCTAGACTATAACGAAATAAACGGATCCTTGGGCGCGCCCACCTTGAAGGTTTACCACACCTATTGAAAAGTCTGCGACTTTCGGGCAAGCGTGGAAAACGCTTCAAGGAGACCGGGCTAAAGCTTTCGGACGGTCAAGCGAGAGAAAAAAGCTTTGACGGGTGAACGAGATCGG
>JAZSJO010000185.1:0-8909 GCA_045534365.1 Eubacteriales bacterium | reverse complement strand
TATGGAATTCAAGATTTATCAGAAAGAACTCGAGCTTCAGTCCAGAGGCTGGATCCCCACCTTCCACGACATCAGAAAAGAGATCCTTGAAATGGTAGAGGACTCGGGAGTTAAGAACGGTACCGTTGCTATCGTTTCCCACCACACCACCTGCTCCGTTATGGTTCAGGAGTGCTCTCACGACATCGACTCCTTCGACCTCGAATATCTTCAGCACGACCTTCTCGACATCATGAGAAAGATGATCCCCGATTTTGCTGAGGAGCATCAGTACCGTCATCCCGGTCCTATCCACGCTCAGTACGGCAGACACGTAAACGAGCCCGGTGACTACTCCTCCATGAACACCGACGGTCACCTCCGTTCTTGCTTCTTTGGCAGAAGCGAGACCTTGACCATCAAGGACGGTAAGCTCGACCTCGGTCTCTTCGCGCACATCTACTTCATCGACTGGGACCACGTTATCGCTCGTCGCCGTCAGGTAAATATCACCATTATGGGTACCGCTGACGAGATCAACGACAGAAAGTGGAACGACGGCAAGGTCATCGACACCAAGCGCAAGTTCACCGAAGAGGAAAAGGCTTACGACATTCACTACGATCTCCAGCAGCAGAGATAATTCCACACAAATTAAACATATTGCAGGGCCGCGTCCTGAGGACGCGGTCTTTGCTAAAAAGGGTGTTATATGAATTTAATGGGAATAGATATTGGTACCACGTCGGTAAAGACGGCGGTATTCAATGAAGCTCTCGAACAGAAGATATCTCTTACCGCAGACTACACTCTCGATTCTCACGGCGATATCGTTGAATTCGATGGGGAGAAATATTGGGAGATCGTCAAGGGAGAGATAGAAAAGGTAAAGAGCGAGCTTTGCGTTGACGCTCTCGCGGTGGATACGCAATGCGAGACTCTTATTCTGACCGATGAAAACGGAACTCCCGTGCGTCCCGCGATCGTGTGGCTTGATAACCGAGCCGTCGAGGAAGCCGAGATCATTACCGAGCATTTCGGTCACAAAAAGGTCTACGAGATCACGGGTCAGCCCGAGATAACGGCGACCTGGCCCGCATGTAAGCTTTTGTGGGTAAAGAGAAACGAGCCTGAGGTCTGGGCGAAGACCAAAAAGGTATTTTTGCTCGAGGATTGGATACTTTTCAAGATGACGGGCAGATTTATTTCCGAAAAGTCTTTGCAGTCGTCTACCATCTACTTTGATATTCACAAGGCGGAGTGGTGGAGTGAGATGCTCGACTTTATCGGTGTTACCCCCTCTATGCTCCCTCAGCTTTATTCAAGCGCAAAGCTCGTGGGTGAGTACGACGGAATGAAGGTGGTCACGGGGGCTATCGACCAGATAGCGGGAGCTATCGGCGCGGGTGTCGTCAAGCAGGGGATCGTCAGCGAGATGACGGGTACTACTATGGTCATTTTTATGCCCTCGGACACTATTCCCGAGTACGACGAAAAGAGCATAGTGCCTTGTCACTATAACTACGACGACAAGTATTGCCTGCTTTCCTGGACTCCTACCGCGGGAATGGCGCTCAAGTGGTTCAAGAACGCGCTCTGCGAGGATTTCTCCTTCAGAGAGCTTGACGAAATGGCGGAAAAGATCCCTGCGGGCAGCGACGGATTGACGTTTTTGCCTTACCTCTGCGGCTCGACTATGCCAAAGTATAATCCCGCGGCAAGAGGAAGCTTTACGGGACTTACCACCGAGCATCATCGCGGTCATTTCGTCCGCGCGGTAATGGAATCGGTCACCTGTATGCTTAAATCGAATCTCGATTATCTCGGACTTGAGGTCGAGGAGATAAGAGCGATGGGCGGCGGAGCTAACAGCCCTCTTTGGTGTCAGATGAAGGCGGATATGACGGGTAAGCGTCTCGTTACCCTTAAAAATAAGGAGACGGCTTGTCTTGGCTCGGCAATTCTGGCGGGCGTTGGTATCGGAGCCTTTGAATCGGTCGAAAAGGCGGCGGAGATGATAGAGCTCAGCCGCGCATACGAGCCTGCGGGCGTAGATTACACCGAGTGCTACCAAAGATACCTGGATTACGATAAGATACTTAACGTTGTAAAATAAGTTGCAACGTACAAATTGGGATTTATCGGTGAGATGCACTTTGTTGTAGGGCGGGGGCTTGCTCCCGCCGTTGCGAAAGATTCAGGCGTTCGTATGCGGGACGTCGAGCAGGCGAAGCCGTATAGAGACGTCCCGCATACATTGATTTTAAAATGTTTTTTGGCATTGCGATCCTCACACATAAAAACTAATTTATCATTATTAACGCAATAAAAAAGACCCAAGGGTATTAAGATATCCCGACAGAAATAATTTGAAAGGTAAAAAACGATATGGCAAAGATTGGATTTGTCGGCTTCGGAGAGGTAAATACTCCCGTTGACGTTATAATCAGAAAATGCTCCGCGGCAGAGAAGGCGCTCAAGGAAGAAGGTCTTGACCTCGTGAGCGTATATCCCGTTGCCGACGACTATGAGGAGACTCAGGTCAAGGGCGCGGTCGAGGCACTTAAAAAGGAAAGCTTTGACGCTCTCGTAGTCTGCGTTGCGGGCTGGATCCCCACCCACGCGGTCATCAAGGTCACAGAGCATTACAGACATCTTCCTATGGTTCTCTGGGGACTTTGCGGTTGGTATGAAGGCGACAGACTCGTTACTACCGCCGATCAGGCAGGTACTACGGGACTTCGCGCTACCTTTGAGGGACTTGGCTACAAGTTCAAGTACGTCTACGATATAATCGGCAAGAAGACCAGAAGCGACGTCGTTGCCGATTACTGCCGCGCGGCTATCGCTGCAAAGCAGCTCCTTTGCGATAAGGTAGGTATGGCGGGCTACCGCGATATGAACCTCTACGGTACTCTTTACGACGGAATGTCGCTCAAGAAGACCACGGGCGTTGAGATAGAGACCTTCGAGATGCTCGAGATGCAGCAGAGATACGAGAATATCTCCGAGGACGCAAAGAGAGAAGTGGTAAACGACCGCATCCTCAAGTGGAACTTCTTAAAGCCCGCCAACGACGACGCTATGATGAAGGCTGCGGGATATTACCTCGCAGTTAAGGCAATAGCAGACGAGAGAGGATATAAGGCTATCTCCCTCAAGGACGTTGACGGTATGAAGAAGCTCTGCGGCTTCCCCCCCGCGCCCATCTTTATGCTTCTGAGTGAGGACGGCTACACCACCGTTCCCGAGAACGATTCTCTCGGCGCGGTCACCCAGCTTATGATGAACAGACTTACGGGACAGCTTGCGGGATATCTTGAATTCTACGAGTTCTTCGATAACAGCGTGCTTGCGGGCGTTCCCGATTTCGTGGCGGCTGATATGGTAGACGGCGAGACCTATACGGTTCTCCCCGCGGCGTTCGGTCAGCTCAGTCAGGGTATCCTTAACGTTTCCAAGGTAAAGACGGGCACGGTTACTATGAGCCGTCTCGTTTACAAGGACGGAAAGTACACTATGCAGGTCATTCTCGGCGAGGGCAAGACTCCTCCCAAGTGGGAAGAGTGCGGCTGGGATCAGCCCGCTCCTCAGCTCTCGGCTCTTGAGATAGAGATCGGCGACGTTGAGAAGTTCGCGGACAACGTGGCTTGTCAGCACTACATCATCACTTACGGAGACAACAGAGCGAAGATAAAGAACCTTTGCTCGATGCTCGGCATCTCGGTCGATTACGTGACCGAATAAAAACGGAGAAATACATGTTATACATTTTAGACACAGCAAATCTTGAAGCTATAAGACATTGTAACGAATTTTATCCTCTGGCGGGCGTTACCACCAACCCCTCGATAATAGCGCAGGAAAAGGCGGATTTCTGGCCGCTGGTCAAGGAGATAAGAAGCATTATCGGTGAAGATAAGATGTTCCACGTCCAGACGACTAAGGAAAAGGCGGAGGAGATCGTCGAGGAGGCAAAGCTTCTCAAGGAGAGACTTGGCGGAGATTTTTACGTCAAGATCCCGATCAGCGAGGAGGGTCTTAAGGCGACGATGATGCTTAAGGACAGCGACGTAAAGGTCACTATGACGGCTATCTTCACTCCCGCGCAGGCGCTTCTTGCGGCAAAGGCGGGCGCGGCGTTCGTAGCTCCTTACGTAAACCGTCTTGATAACATTCTCGGTGACGGAACGAGCGTCGTTGCCGATATCGTAGATCAGTTCAAGGTACACGAACTTGATACGAAGGTGCTTGCGGCAAGCTTCAAAAACGCAGAGCAGGTACACAGATGCGCTCTTACGGGTTGCCATAGCGTAACCGTTTCCGCGGATATCCTTAAGATACTCATCTCTCACCCTATGACCGACGTTTCGATCTCGGGATTCAAGAAGGGTTGGAAGGGCGTCTACGGAGACAAGAGTATTATGGATTTTTAAGCTTCAAAGCTTGAATTTACCGAAGATTCTCACCAAAGCCCGAACGACGGGCTTTGGTGAGGTGATAAAAGAATAGGCGTTTTTATGAGAAGAAGGTATTTTGAGAGCAGGAGGATCAGTATGCTGATGCTCGTCTCTTTTATAACGACGCGGCGGGTTGGATAATGACCGCGCGAATATGGTTCGTTATTCTCGCCGCGGGAGCGGCTCTTGCGCTTATATCTATCCCTCTCCGGAGCAGATTCTTGCATAAAGAGGGACTTTGACAGTATGATTTTGAAAATAATTTTGGTTTACATATATTTTTGCGAACCTTTTAGTTGTTTTTGGAGGCGATTTAATTGAATGGAGAAGAGGAATTACTACCAACGGGAGTTGTAAAGAAAAAAGGCTTTGATTACAAGTGGGTGGTTATCGCAGTATGCTTTCTGATGATAATGATAACCCTCGGATTCTGCAGCTCGACGAAAAGTCTGTATCTCGACGTGGTCTGCGACGATCTTGGCATCGACAGAAGCGCGTTCTCGCTTAACGATACCTGCCGTTTCGTCGCAAACGCTATCGTAAATCTGTTTTTTGGCGCTTTGGTACATAAATTCGGTACGAAAAAGCTGATGCTTGCGGGTATCCTGTGTCTTACGGCCTCTATGGCGCTCTATGCTACGGCGACCAATATCTGGATGTTTTATCTCGGCGGCGCTCTTCTCGGGATCGGCTTTTCCTGGACGGGAACTACTATGATCGGTTGCGTCATAAACAAATGGTGCCATGAAAATCGCGGAACTATAATGGGCGCGGTGCTGGCGGCTAACGGCATCGGCGGAGCTATCGCGATCCAACTGCTTTCTCCTATTATAGAGTCGGGCGGCGAAAATTACAGATCTGCTTATGTTATATCGGGAGTTGCGGTTTTGGCGGTTGGCGTTCTCGTGCTGATATTTATGCGAGAGACACCGAAAAATTATGATAGCTCTGCCCCCGCGCATACCAAAAAGAAGAGCAGAGGAGAGCCTTGGGTCGGAATCGAGTTTTCCAAAGCAAGATCGCTTCCTTATTTTTACGTCGCGCTCGTCTGTGTCTTCTTTGCGGGATTTTGTCTCCATGGTATCACGGGTATTGCTAAAGCGCATATGAAGGACGTAGGTCTTTCGGGCGAATATGTTGCCTTCGCTATGAGCTTTAACTCGTTGGCGCTTGCGTTTTTCAAGTTTTTGACGGGATTCGTATACGATAAGCTGGGACTTCGCTTTACCTCAAGCATGTGTTCCATAACGGCGGCGGTGGTTATCTTCCTTTTGTCAATGGTTACCAATTCGCCTATCGGTATGGCGATAGCGCTGATACACAGCGTGTTCTCGGCGCTTGCGCTTCCGCTTGAAACGATCATGCTTCCCATATACGCGGCAGATCTTTTTGGAGAAAGATCGTACGAAAAGATACTCGGAATATTAGTATCCGTAAACGTCACGGGCTATGCTATAGCCGCGCCTCTGGTCAATCTTTGCTTTGACGTTGCAGGAACCTACAAGCCTATTCTTATAGTCTGCGCGATAATTATGTTGGTTTTGACCGTCGTTATGCAGTACGTTATCACTAAGGCGCACAAGATAAGAGAAGAGGTAGCAAAAATGAGCGAGAAACCGCTCGCAGAGGCTCAAATCTGAATTTTATCGGTAAAGAGACCGATGATATATAAAAAAACACATAACAAAAAGGAGAATTGATATGAACAAGATCAAGATAGGCTGGAGTGAGGTAAGCATCGTTCCCGTGGGCAGAAGAGTTGACCTCGCGGGTCAGTTTTACGAGAGAATTTCGGGTGAGGTCGAAACACCCATTTCCGTGACCGCGCTTGCTATGGAGTGCGGCGACGACTGTATGGTATTCGTCGCTTGCGATCTTCCTTCAACGAGCTACACGCTTCTCGAAGCGGTAAGAGCGTATCTTCCCGACGATTGCGGTTTCCCCAAGGACAAGCTCATAATCAGCGCGATACATACGCATACGTCCTTTGCATATGCAGGCAGAACCGACTCCTTCGGAAATTCGCTTCGAGCGCTCAACGCGCTCAAGCCCGAAAACGTAGAGTATAAGCCCCTTGTACACGATGACAGCGCGGACATCCTTCGTGATGAGGAAGCGACCGAGTTCATCGTAGAGAGGATCGCGAAAGCCGCTTGCGAGGCTTGGGCAAAGAGAGCCGAGGGCGCGTACGCCTGCGGATTTGGACGCGCGGCAGTCGGTATGTGCCGCAGAGTTTGCTACGACGACGGCTCTGCTAAGATGTGGGGCGATTCCAACAGCGCAAACTTTACCGAGCTTGAAAGCGGAAACGATTCCGGAATTGAAATGATGTTCACATACGATGCGAATAAGAAGCTTACGGGTGTTATCGCAAACGTGGCTTGTCCCGCGCAGGTGCTTGAGCATCAGTGCTTTATCTCCTCCGACTATATGGGCAAGGTAAAGAAAAATCTTCGTAAGATATACGGTGACGATATCAACTTCCTTGGTCTCATATCTCCCGCAGGAGATATGTGTCCCCGTGACCTTGTCCGTTGGGTAGATTCTCCCGTATGCGACAACGATCCCAATATCTACCGCGAGAAGAAGATAGAGAGACGCGCAGACCCCTCAATGTTTGACATTAAGGGTTGTGAGCTTGCCGCAAAGAGAATTACCACCGAGATTTGCTGGCAGCTTGACGAGGTTACCGAATATGTCACCGAGACCGAACTCGTACACAAGAATCTCAAGGTAGATATCCCCATTCGCCGCGTAACCATCGAGGAGAAGGACAGAGCGGTAGCTGCCATCAACGATTTCTTCGAGAATAAGTGCGACGGAATCATCGACTACGAGGATAACGCGAACCTTATGATCCACTCGGGAACGATAGAAAGATTTAACTATCAGCAGACACACGATATGTACGATATTGAGGTCCACATCCTCAAGATCGGTGACGTAGCGCTCGCAACCAACCCCTACGAGCTCTTCCTCAACTACGCAAACCAGATCCGCGCGAGAAGCCTCGCGAAGCAGACCTTCCTCGTTCAGCTTTGCTGCGGCTCTTATGGCTATCTTCCCACTGAAAAGGCAGAGAAGGGCAGTCACTACTCCGCGTTCGTCGGAAGCGGTACGACGGGTCATCAGGGCGGCGATGTGCTCGTCCGTAAGACTCTCAAAGAGATCAACGAGATGTTTGCGGAGTAATAGCTGCTAAATTGGGATTTATCGAACTATTGGCGTTGCCTTTTTGGAAGTTTCGCTCGATCCTTTTCAAAGGCTTGGCTGAGCCGCCGATCGCGGCGGCTCGGACGCGGCGTACGCGACGATAGCGGGTATTCCTTGCGTTGATTGCGTGGGAATGCAGGGCGGATATTGGTGCTCTCCCAAGAAGTATATAAAGCTTTGCTCTCTTGCTTATTTCGCTAAGCTTCAGGCGGCTGTAGCCGCATATATTTGAAAAAGCACTTGATAAAATCCCGAAATAATGGTATAATAAGGGTGACCTTTGAATTTAGGTCACCCGATTTTTGTTCAAGGAGTATGAAAATGTATAAAAGATTGCAGGCTTGCGTTGAAAGTATAAGAAAAAAGACGAATTTCGTCCCCGATATCGCGCTTATTTTGGGCTCGGGACTCGGAGACTACGCCGAGAGCATCGAGGTCGTCGCGACGATAGATTACAGTGAGATCGAGGGCTTCCCCGTGTCCACCGTTGCGGGACATAAGGGCAGATTCGTCTTCGGCTACGTAGGCGGCAAGGCGGTCGTCGCAATGCAGGGAAGAGTGCATTATTACGAGGGCTATCCCATAGGCGACGTCGTGCTTCCCACGCGCATTATGGGTATGCTTGGCGCGAAGAAGCTTATTATCACGAACGCGGCGGGAGGCGTCAATTTCGATTTCAAGCCGGGTGACTTTATGGAGATAACCGACCATATATCGAATTTCGTGCCGAGTCCCCTTATCGGAAAGAATATAGAAGAGCTTGGCGTGAGGTTCCCCGATATGAGCGAGGTATACAGCAAGAGAATGAGAGCCGTTCTCGAAAGCAGCGCCGCGGAGTGTAAAATAGAGCTGAAGAGCGGCGTTTACGTTCAGCTTACGGGCCCTAACTACGAAACTCCCGCAGAGATAAGAATGTGCAGAGGCTTGGGAGCCGACGCCGTGGGAATGAGCACCGCCTGCGAGGCTATGGCGGCAAGACATATGGGAATGGAGGTCTGCGGCATCTCTTGTATAACCAATATGGCGGCGGGAATGACCGCGCAGAAGCTCTCGCACAAGGAGGTGCAGGAGACCGCTGACAGAGTAGCGGCGGACTTCAAGAGGCTTATTACCGCTTTTATTAAAAATCTTGATTGAATACGTAAGCCCCGAAGGAAAATTCCTTCGGGGCGCAGCGTGTCGAGAAAGTCTCGACACGCTGGGAGACTTCGAAAAAGGCAGGTATATTTTTCGTTCTTGCATTCGTCGGCGTACGGG
>JAZSJO010000125.1:0-2714 GCA_045534365.1 Eubacteriales bacterium | reverse complement strand
GCTTGACGGTATCGCCGCGGCTCTCGAATCGAGGATATTTATGGCGGCGGGCGAGGAGTTCAATATCAACTCGCCAAAGCAGCTCGGCGAGGTGCTTTTTAAAGTCGGAGGCCAAGCGGTCTTAGGAAGACAATACTAATGGCCAACTCCTTGGCTCACAGAACGACATGGCTACGATCCGACTTGCTTGACGGTATCGCCGCGGCTCTCGAATCGAGGATATTTATGGCGGCGGGCGAGGAGTTCAATATCAACTCGCCAAAGCAGCTCGGCGAGGTGCTTTTTGATAAGCTTATGCTCCCTTCGGGTAAGAAGACGAAGACGGGATATTCCACGAACGCCGAGGTGCTTGAAAAGCTTCGCAAATATCACCCGATAATCGACGATATACTTGAATACAGACAGGTAACGAAGCTGAAGAGCACCTACGTTGACGGTCTGATAAAGAGCGCGGACGGGGAAGGAAGGTGTCACACCACCTTCAAGCAGACGGGAACGGCAACGGGCAGACTTTCCTCGCTGAACCCGAATCTTCAGAACATCCCTATACGCACCGAGATGGGCAGACGCTTCAGAGAGTATTTCATTGCGAAGGACGCTTCTCACGTGCTTATCGACGCCGACTATTCGCAGATAGAGCTTCGCGTTCTCGCGCATATTTCGGGAGACGAGCACATGACGGCGGCGTTTATGTCGGGTGACGATATCCATACCTCGACCTCCTGCCGCGTGTTCGGAGTTTCGCCCGAGCAGGTGACTGTGGAGATGAGAAAGCGCGCGAAAGCCATAAATTTCGGCATTCTTTACGGAATGGGCGAGTTTTCTCTTGCCGACGACCTGAAGATATCTATGGCGAGGGCGAAGGAGTATATAAAGAGCTATCTTGACAGCTACCCCGCCATCGAAAAATATCTTGAAGAGGTGGCGAAGGAGGCAAAGGAGCAGGGATACGTTACCACTATGTTCGGTCGACGTAGATATATCCCCGAGATATCCTCTCCCAACAAAAATCTTCGCAATTTCGGGGAAAGAGTTGCGAGAAACAGTCCAATTCAGGGAAGCAGCGCCGATATTATCAAGATCGCGATGATAAATATTGACAAAAAGCTTCGCGAGAGCGGTCTTGACGCGCATCTTTTGCTTCAGGTACACGACGAATTGCTTATCGAGTGCGAGAGAGGTTGCGCCGACGAGGTGCTTGGAATACTGAAGAGCGAAATGGAGAATGCGGTCGCGCTGACCGTTCCCTTGAAGGTCGAGGCGGCTATTGGCGAGAATTGGTTGGAGTGTCATTAAGAGAAACCGACGCCTTTCCCGAAAGGCTGACATGGGGCTATTTGAATATTTACGCTTAATTACGGGGAGTCGTTGACTCCCTTTTTTATGTTACTTTTCTATCCTCGGCGATAGAAAAGTAACCAAAAGACCGCCGCTTAAAGAGGGGAGAAAAAGATCTCCCCTCTTTAAGAAAACTCCCCACCCTACAGAGCGTATCTTAAAGTAGAATTTCACTTGTTGTATTTAATAAACGCCTTTTTGGGTAGGGTGTTTCTTAAGAGGGGAGGATGTCGGAGCAGATTGGATAGCGTAGTCTTCCAATCGCGGAGACTTCTTCTCCTCTTAAGCAGCGTTCTTTTGGTTCGTTTTCTGTCGTTGCGGACAGAAAATGAACATAAAAACAATTCAACAAATCAAAATTTGAACGCATCGGAGATATGTATATACACATATATTTACACTTTGCACAAAAACGCGCCGTGACAGGGCGATTTTTAGTGAAAAATAAATCTTGTTTACCGAAAGCAAATATGTTATACTTTACTCAATAATATCAAAGGGCTTTAAAGCCCGAAAATACGAAAGGAAAAAGTATGAAAACTCTGAAAAAGTATTTAAACCGTTATTTCATCGACGCTATGGGCGCTATGGCGTTGGGACTTTTCGCCTCCTTGCTTATCGGTACGATATTCGGCACGGTTGGAAAATATATCCCCGTCGACTGGCTTGCCAATATCTTTAACACCATAGCCAACTACGCCAAAGCGGCAACGGGTATGGCTATCGGCGTCGCTATCGCCTATAAGCTCGGCGCGCACCCCCTCGTTATGTTCTCCTGCGCCGCCGTAGGCGCGATGTCCAACGCAATGGGAGCTATTATAAACGGCGGCTCTATCTCGGCTTGGGCGGCAACGGCAGGCGCGGGCGAGGGAATATTCTACAGCGCAGGCCCTGCGGGCGCGTTCTTCGCGGTAATAATCGCCTGCGAGATCGGTATGCTCGTCTCCAAGAAGACTAAGGTCGATATTCTCGTCACCCCCGTGGTAACGCTTATAGTCGGCTTTGCGGCAAGCTGGCTGCTTTGCCCCCTCGTTTCCTACGTGATGTATTATCTCGGCGTATTTATCGCTACGGCTACCACCTTCCAGCCTCTGCTTATGGGTATCGTCGTTTCCGTGGTCGTTGGTATAATTCTTACTCTCCCTATCTCGAGCGCGGCTATCTGCGCTATGATATTCTCAGCGTCGGCGCTTGAGGCGGCGGTCGCTAACGGAACGAGCGAGGGACTTCTGCTCGCGGGCGGCGCGGCTGTTGCGGGCTGTTGCGCGCAGATGGTCGGCTTTGCGGTCTCGAGCTTCAGAGAAAACAAGTGGGGCGGTATCATATCGCAGGGACTCGGTACCTCGATGCTCCAGATGGGCAATATCGTAAAGAAT
>JAZSJO010000056.1:0-2052 GCA_045534365.1 Eubacteriales bacterium | reverse complement strand
CAAACGGGCGCGGACTCGCCCTGTGCGACGTCCGTGCCCGTTGTATCCTCAGCACCGATATCGCGCTCTGTACTCCCGTCCTTGGCAAGCTCCTGCTCGTTAACGTCCGCAAGGTCCTCACCGTTCTCGTTCATCCTACGCCTTTTCATCATAGCACAACCTCGTAATTCATGTATTGCTATGATTATTCTCATTTTTCGGTGTTTTTATACTTTTAATCTATTATTCCATAGGGAGCGTGAGATTGAAGCAGCAATCCTTACCGTGATCACTTTCCACCCATATCGTCTCTCCGTGCGCCTCCATTATGGTCTTGGATATGAACAGACCAAGCCCAACACCCGTTTTATTGAGGCCGCGGCTCTTGTCGCTCTTGTAGAAGCGCTCAAATACGTACGGCAGATCGGCAGGCGCTATTCCCTGTCCCTCGTTATAGACCGTCACGAGCACCTTCCTATTCTTTATCCGCTTTAATCCTACTCGGAAAACTCCGCCCTCGACAGCAAACTTCATCGCGTTGTCGCAAAGATTATAGACGACCTGATATATCGCGTCTCTGTCGGCAACGACGTCGAGCGCATCGTCCGAGCAATCGAACTGTACCTGAAGATGCTTATCGTTTATCTTCTGCTCTATGGAAATAACTATCTCTCGGCACATCTCGCACACGTCGAAGGGAGCCATAGTGAACTTTCTGTCTCCCGACTGAATGCGAGAAAGGTCAAGCAGTGTCGCTACAAGACGAGACAGTCTTTTTATCTCCGTTGAGACTATCCTTAAGTAATATTCGTGCTTTTCGGGAGGTATTACTCCGTCAAGTATGCCGTCGACAAAGCCCGAAATGGAGGTCATTGGCGAGCGCAGGTCGTGAGACACGCTTGACATGAAATTATTTCTCATGGTATCATAGTTGTCAAGCGACTCCGCCATATTATTCATGGCGGCGGCAAGACGCGCTATCTCGTCGTTTCCGCGAACAGGGATACGCGCATCGAATTTACCCTTTGCAAACTGCTTTGCCGCGGCACTTATCTCCTTAAGAGGTCCTGTTATCCTTTCGGTTATAAAATACACGGCGATGAGCGCTGCAAGAAGCACCCAGAGTATCGCTATGACTATCGACTTGACGATAGTCTCCAAAAGCTCCGAGAGCATTACCGACTCCGCGCAAACGAACACCGTTCCGCATACCGCTTCGTTATTGTTGTATATTGGCACGGCATAGACGTATCGATCGGTCTTGAAAACGCCCTCAAGACGCGCGTTTCCCGATATCTCACTGCCGTTGTTCACCTCGTCCATAAAGGACTTGGGTATATCGGTATCCTCTATATCAAGCAGATCGTGTTTTCCGTCTCCCACGGCAAGCACCAGCCTGCCCGAATTGTCGGAGACAAGAATGGTAAGGTCGTCGGCATTGGTGGCGATCATTCCGAGCATAGCCTCCGCCTCCTCCAAGGACGGCTTTATAACCCCCGCCACACTCTCTGCGGCTGAATGGCTGAACAGTCCCTCAACGTATGTGGCAGATGCCTTCGCGGAGGTCTCCTTGATGTCGGACTTCGCGCCCGTGGAATAGTTCACGATAAGAGATGAAATTATGAAAATGATTATAAGGAAGCTGGAAAGAATTATCAGCATAAATGCGACAACGTATTTTGCGAATATGCTCTTAAACATTCCTTTTCTCCTTTCTCTTTAAAGTCAAAACGGCAGGAACAGCCGCAAAATAGGGTGTTCCTGCCTCATCAGTCTTGTAGCTTTTATCAGCCGAGAAGCTCGAATTTGTAACCGACACCCCAAACGGTCTTGAGTGTCCACTTATCCGAAACGCCCTCAAGCTTTTCTCTTAGTCTCTTGACGTGAACGTCGACCGTTCTCGAGTCGCCAAGATAGTCAAATCCCCAAACCTTGTCGAGAAGCTGGTCACGCGTGAAAACTCTGTTGTAGTTCGACGCAAGGAAATAAAGCAGCTCCAGCTCCTTGGGAGGAACGTCAACGGGCTTACCCTTGAGCTTAAGCTCGTATTTCTGGTGGCTTATCTCGATATTG
>JAZSJO010000071.1:0-3949 GCA_045534365.1 Eubacteriales bacterium | reverse complement strand
ATCGAAAGCGATGCGATCAGAAGCAGATACTTCTCGAGGGTGATGAGATACAGCTCTTTATAAGAGATGAGTTTTTTGACTCGCCGGAGAAAGACGACGGCGCACTTTCGCGTATAGTACCAAAGCTTGACGTAGTCTTTGAGGACGATAATATCATTCTTTGCAACAAGCGCCCGGGCGTGATTGTTCACGAGGACGACAGCGCAAGGGATAATACGCTTATAATGCATATCAAGGCGTATCTTTATCAGAAAGGGGAGTACGATCCCGACGCCGAGCAGTCGTTTGCCCCCGCGCTTTGTAACCGTATCGACAGAAATACGGGCGGTATCGTCATAGCGGCGAAGAACGCAGAGGCTTTGCGCGTTATGAACGAGAAGATAAAGAACGACGAGATAAGAAAGTTCTATCTTTGCGCTTCTCACGGTAAAATGCCGAAAAGCGCAGATACACTTACGGGATATCTCAAAAAGAACAGCGCGACCAATCTCGTTGATATATCGGACAGGGCGAAAGAAGGATATAAGAATATCATAACCAAATACAAGGTCATTTCTTACAAAAACGATACGTCTTTGCTTGAGGTCGAGCTTGTGACGGGCAGAACGCATCAGATAAGAGCGCATCTTTCGCATATAGGACACCCGCTTCTCGGCGACGGTAAATACGGGATAAATAAGGACGACAAGTCAAGGGGATACAAATATCAGGCGCTCTATTCATACCGTTTGATATTTGATTTTGGAGAGGACGAGGGCTATCTCGGCTATCTCTCGGGTAAGCAGGTCTCGCTCTCACCCGACGACGTCTGGTTCGTCTCCGACTTTGAGGGCGCGGACACCAAAATAGAGAGCATTATCAAAAATCATAAATGAGGGTTGTCGCACGTTTGTCAATAGGTAAAAGAGAAAATTAATAATTTTTAAGAAATATTAATTCTGTAACAAAATAATTAACTTGTTCGTTTTGTGATAAAAATGTGAATTTTTGACTTGACAAATTCACAAAAAGGATATATAATTATAGTACCGACTATTTGAAAGGAGATTTTTGAAATGAAAAAATCTATCAAGCTTATCGCACTTGCACTTGTTGCAGTTATGATGTGCGCTCTTCTCGTATCTTGCGCTCCCGCAAAGGATCCCGCAGATGCAAAGGCAGCTCTTGAGGATAACGGCTACACCGCTCTTAAGATAGACGGAATTGGTCTTCTCGCTTACGTATGGGCAGGCGATGACGTTGATACCGTTGTTACCGGCTTCAATGGCGACGGCGAGACCGTAACCATCATCTACTACGAGGACAATGCTGCTGCAAACGACGCTTGGGAAGATATCCAGGAGTATGCTGACGGTGAAAAGGACGACGAATCCGATTGGGTTTGCAAGAAGTCCGGCAACATGATCTACTTCGGAACCAAAGCTGCTGTTAAGGCTGCAAAGTGATCTTTGCTACGTATAAAAGAGTCGTGTCAGCACGACTCTTTTTTGTTACTTTGCGTAGAATAGGTTGATTTTTTCAAAAGTACTTTACAATTACAATATTGTGTGGTATAATTAAATATAATAAATTAATATACGAATATATGCTTTTTGCAGAGAGGCTTGCTCTTGTGGAAAATAAATATAGATATCTGGGCAGAGTAGGCTCTCCCAATGACCTTAAAACGCTCGAAAATAGCGAAATAGACTCACTGTGCGCTGAAATACGAGAGGTTATCGTAGAAACGACCGAAAAAAACGGCGGACATCTTGCTTCAAATCTCGGCGCGGTTGAGTTGACCGTTGCTTTGCACAGAGTTTTCAACTGTCCCTCGGATCACGTAATATTCGACGTGGGACATCAAAGCTACGCCCATAAGTTACTTACGGGAAGATACGCGGAATTTGATACTCTCCGCAAGGCAGGAGGTCTTTCGGGCTTTACCAACAGAGACGAAAGCGAATACGATTGCTTTGGCGCTGGACATAGCTCGACCTCGCTTTCCGCCGCGCTCGGCTTTGCGCAGGCAGATAAATTGCAGGGCTCGGATGCCTATACCGTCGTAGTCCTGGGTGACGGCGCGTTTACGGGCGGTATGATACACGAGGCGCTGAACAACTGCGACAAAAAGCTTAAATTGATAATCATTCTCAATGAAAACGAGATGTCGATATCAAAAAACATCGGCAGATTTGCGAAAAGCATAGCAAGGCTTCGCCGTAAGAGCGGTTATTTTAAGGCAAAGCGCGTTACGGTGTCGTTTATCAAGAAGATACCTCTCGTAGGTAACGGGCTTTTCAGTGCAATACGAGATCTCAAAAAGTCGATCAAAAACACCCTTTACGGCAGTAATTATTTTGAGGATATGGGGCTTTATTATCTCGGACCTGCCGACGGAAACTGTTACGAGGACGTCGAGGCTCTGCTCACCGCCGCAAAAAACGCGGGAGAGAGCGTTCTGGTTCACTTGAAAACAAAAAAAGGCAAGGGATATCAGCCCGCCGAGGACGATCCAAACGCTTATCACGGCTTGAAGCCGAATGGCGCGTCAAAGGCTTCGTCGAGCTTTTCGGGTGAATTCGGAAAAGCGATGTGCGATATGGCAGAGCGTGATAGAAGGGTATGCGCGGTGACCGCCGCTATGAGCTCGGGTACAGGCCTTGATGGCTTTGCAGCGGCTTATCCCGATAGATTTTTCGACGTTGGAATTGCCGAGGAGCACGCGACGACCTTTGCCGCGGGACTTGCTGCTAACGGAATGAAGCCCGTTTTCGCCGTGTATTCGTCATTTTTGCAGAGGGGCTACGACCAGATGCTCCACGACGTGTCGCTTCAGAATCTTCCCGTTGTATTTTGCGTTGACAGAGCGGGACTTAACGAGTCGGACGGAGCAACGCATCACGGCATCTTCGACGTGGCGTTCGTTTCGCAGATGCCGAGCTTCAAAATTTACGCGCCCGTAACCTACGACACTCTTGCCGAGTCCTTGAAAACGGCACTATCCGACGACTGCCCGTCGGTTATTCGCTATCCATCGGGAAGCGAGAATCAAAGGGTGCGCTCTGCCTTTTATCAGGGCGAATATGATGGAAAAATCGGTGTAAGAAGTGATTTTTCCGACTCCGATAAGCTGAAAACTATAATAATAACTCACGGTCGTATCGCTCTTGAATGTCTGAAGGCAAAAAAGAGACTTGAGGGTGACGGAGAGACGGTTGGAATATTGCTTTGTGAGTATATATCACCGTATGATAAGCTTGCGGGCGAGATCTGCGAGATCATCGACCGAATACGCCCCAAAAACCTACTTTTTGTCGAGGAAGAGATAAAGGCGGGCGGCTTTGGTATGCTTCTTTCCGAGAAAATGAAGAAAAAAGGATCGCTTGACGGTATTGCGTACGATATTCTTGCTACCGAGAACGCTTTCATCAAACGAAAGACGGGCGAGAGCTTCGTCATGGCGGCGGGAGTTGACGACGACGGAATCGTTGAAAAAATAAAGGAATTCAGCCGATAAATATTTAGAGAGAAAATGAGCTTTAACGAAAAAACATTACGTTCACTTGAATTTGATAAAATATGCGAAATGCTGGCATCCTTCGCTCCCACCGAGGGCGCGAAGACAGCGGCGCGGATGCTTATGCCCTCCGATGATATCGATACGGTATTAAAGAAGCAGAGAAGAACGACCGACGCCAAGCGTCTGTGCGACGCGAAGGGTATGCCGAGCTTTGGAATGGTAAAGGACGTGTCGGAATCCTGCGAGAGAGCAGATAAGGGAGCGGTGCTGACACCCGGAGAGCTTTTGTCGATCGCAGGGGTGCTTCGCACGTCAAGAATGCTTATCGACTACTGTCACGGAAATCATCTGTTTGATACCGTGCTTGACGAGATATTCGACCGCCTGATGCCAAACAGAACGCTTGAAGAGAAGATAAGCCGTTCTATCATCTCCGAAGAACTCATA
>JAZSJO010000104.1:0-8779 GCA_045534365.1 Eubacteriales bacterium | reverse complement strand
CAACTCCTTGGCTCACAGAACGACATGGCTACGATCCGACTTTGCTTGATAAGGTCAAGAACCTCACCAACCATTTCGGGGTCGAGAGCCGACGTAGGCTCGTCGAAAAGCATTACCTTGGGATTCATTGCGAGAGCTCTTATTATCGCGATCCTCTGCTTCTGTCCTCCCGAAAGCTTTGAGGGATACTCGTTGGCCTTTTCCTCAAGACCGATACGCTTAAGCAAAGCGTACGCATTTTCCCTTGCCCCTTCAATGATCTGCTTGTTGTTAGTCGTGATCTCAAGCAATTCCTTTTTGTTTTTTCTGAAAATATTAAACGAGGATATCCAGAAATTCTTTGCCTTTGCGCGTCTCAGATTTCTTTTCGCTACGTATACGGGAGCCAGCATTATGTTTTCAATTACCGTCTTATTGTTAAAGAGGTTAAACTGCTGGAACACCATTCCGATGCGCTCTCTGTGAGTGTTGATATTAACCTTCATATCGACAAGGTTAACTCCCTCAAACATTATAGTGCCGCCGTTGGGATCCTCCATGCAGTTGATGCATCGGAGAAAGGTGGACTTTCCGCATCCCGAAGGGCCTATGATGGCGATTCGCTCACCCTCGTAGATCGTCTGGTCTATTCCGTTCAAGACGACATTATCGCCGAACACCTTTACAAGATCTTTAATTATTAAAAGTGGTTTCTTATCCATTTTTTTCACTCTTGGCAAGCTTCCTTTCCATCAATTTGACAAGCGAAGAGATCACCGCTACTATCACGATATAAATGATCGCCATCACGAGATACGGTACCATATACTCGTAGGAATTTGAGCCGAGATATTGGAACGCTACCGTTATATCAACCGCTCCCACGTAACCAACGACCGCGGTCTCCTTGATAAGCGCAATAAATTCGTTACCGAGCGTAGGCAGAATGTTCTTTACCGCCTGAGGCACGACGACCTTAAGCATTGCGACCGAAAACGGCATTCCAACCGCTCTCGCCGCCTCAAGCTGACCTCCGTCGACCGAATTTATACCCGAACGCATTATTTCCGAAATATAAGCACCGCTATTGAGTCCGAATATGATAACGCAGGCATTTACTGGCGCTATCTTCATTTTGAGAAGCGGGAACAGAATAAAATACCCCACCAGAAGCTGAACTACGATAGGCGTTCCGCGAAAGAACGCAACGTAGACCGACACCGCCTTTTGCGCATATCTGACGGCTCTTGAATACGAAGGAGTGACCTTGATTATCGCAATAAAAGTACCTATTACCGTACCGATAAGAAGACCGAGCACCGCAATGATACCCGTATTTTTCAAGCCCTGAAGAAAGTCACGGTATCCTTCGTTCGTTATAAAGTTTTTATAGAATATTCCTATCTTTTTTTCAAAATTGAACTCGACGTATATTATCGCTACGAGAGCAACGAACGCGGCTACGACCAGGACTATAGCCAGAACGTCCATCCAATGCTTTTTAAAAAAATTATCTTTTTTTACCATAAAATACACCCTAAAACACTATAAAATGGGAGAAAATACTCTCCCATTTTATAAGCAAATTATCAGTTTGCTGCGTTTACACTTGCCGCGATCGCCTTTGCGGGGCCTTCGTCAATGACAACGTACTTTGCGTTACCGTTAACGATGTCCTGAACCGCAAGCGCGCCCGTCGTGTTTGCCTTAGTAGTGAAGCCGAAGCCCTCGAAGCCCCAGCCAGCATCACCCTTACAGTAGAACTCACCCGTGGTTCCCTTCTGTACGCCAACGACTACGTCTGCGCCGAAGCCCTTCAGAATAGCCTCAACGTCCTCAACGGTCTTACAAGCGTCAAAGGTAGTATCGTCGCCCGCAACGATAAGCATCTGGGATGCGTTATAATACGAGGACGAGAAATCAAGGATCTCCTTACGGGTATCGTTTACAGTAAGACCTGCAGCTGCGATATCAGCAATACCCGATGCAACGTTGTTACCTGCATTTGCTGCGTCAACGTAGTCGCCGCCCGTTTCGGAAACCGCAAGACAAACTGCGTCGAATTCCATATTGTAAATGTAAAGCTCTTTACCAAGCTTTTCTGCGAGAAGCGCCATGATCTCAAGGTCAAGACCGTAATACTTTGCGCCTTCCTTATATTCGAAAGGAGCGAACGCCGCGTTAGTAGCAACGATAAGCTGGCTTCCGTCGGTCTTCATTTCAGCTGCGGAAACTACCTCTGTAGGTGTGCCGTCACCGAAATACTTGTTAACGATCTCTTCGAACTTTCCGTTAGCCTGGATCTCTGCAAGAAGCTCGTTCGCAGCGTTCAGAAGCTCTGTGTTACCTTTAGCAACGGCAAATGCGTATTCCTCTACAGTAAGAGGAATGTCGATGACCTTAACTGCGTCTGCGTCGTTTTCATTGTTACAAGAAGCGAGTGTGAGTGCGAGAGCTGCTATCATAGCAACCGCAAGAACGAATGATAAAACTTTTTTCATTTTTATACCCTCCAAATGAATAAAAATTAGTTTTTGTTGATGCATACATTCTATCACTTCTATTGTTTTTTGTCAACCCCTTTTTTAAAATTCCTTTATTTTCGTTCAAGAATTTGCATTTGATTTCATTTTGCGCCCGTCAATTTGTATTATTTGAACAAAAATGAATATTCATACTATTATGCAGATTTTCGTTTTAGCAAGCTAAAGCTTTCTCGATGCAAAAAAACTACATTTTATATATAATCCTTCGCATCGCAAATTTTTTTCAAAAAACTCTTGACAAAACGCAAAAAAGGTGTTATAATCTGTAAAGTGTTTTGCTTTACACCTCGCTTTCGGTGTAAAAAGCGTCAGAATTTGCTTGGAGGCGGCGTAATGTTTGAGAAGGATCTTAACATAGGCTTTTTGCTCGACTTTTACGGCGAAGTGCTTACAGAGAGACGCCGCGACGCCCTTGACTTCTATTATAATAATGATATGTCGCTTTCGGAGATCGCCGAGGAGATGGGTATTTCCCGTCAGGGCGTCCGAGACCTTATCAAAAAAGCCGAGGAGGAGCTTCTCTTCTACGAGGAAAAGCTCGGACTTGCAAAAAAATTCGAGGACACG
The DNA here is from genome assembly GCA_045534365.1 of Eubacteriales bacterium. Taxonomy (GTDB): domain Bacteria; phylum Bacillota; class Clostridia; order Oscillospirales; family CAG-272; genus SVTX01. Next base: position 5,687 of record JAZSJO010000104.1, on the reverse strand, counting down.
CAAAAACACGCAAGTAAAGCCTTGCAGATGTGCGAGGACGGCGAATCCCCCGATCGCATCGAGGAGGAGATCAGACTTCTGCTTGAAAGCGTCGGGTAGCATTATATTATTTTAAGGAGGTATTTGACCACGTGAGTATGTTTTCCAATCTCAGCGAAAAGCTGGAAAATGCCTTCAAAAAGTTCAAAAACAAGGGTAAGCTTACCGAGGCGGACATCAAGGCGGGTATGCGAGAGATAAAGCTCGCTCTGCTCGAGGCCGACGTTAACTTTAAGGTAGTTCGCGACTTTATAAAGACCGTTTCCGAAAGAGCGGTCGGAGCCGACGTGCTTGAGTCGCTCAACCCCGGTCAGCAGATCATCAAAATAGTCGACGAGGAGCTTGCCGCTCTTATGGGCTCAACTCACTCGAAGCTTACGGTGGCGTCAATGCCCCCTACGGTCATAATGATGGTCGGTCTTCAGGGCGCAGGTAAGACCACGCACGCGGGAAAGCTTGCGGGAATGCTCAAAAAGCAGGGCAAGAATCCCCTTCTCGTCGCCTGCGACGTCTACCGTCCCGCCGCTATCAAGCAGCTTCAGGTAGTCGGCGAAAGGCTCGATATCCCCGTTTTTGAGATGGGCGACAAGGAGTCCCCCGTTAAAATAGCAAAAGAAGGCATAAAATTCGCAAATCAAAAGGGCTACGACACGGTCTTCATCGATACCGCAGGTCGTCTTCAGATAGACGAGGTTCTTATGAAGGAGCTTCAGGATATCAAGGCGGCGGTCGAGCCTACCGAAATACTTCTCACCATCGACGCGATGATAGGTCAGGAATCGGTAAACGTTGCCGAGACCTTTAACGACCTGCTCGACATCACGGGAGTCATTCTCACAAAGCTTGACGGTGATACGAGAGGCGGCGCGGCGCTGTCCGTCCGCTACATCACGGGCAAGCCGATAAAATTCATCGGTGTGGGCGAGAAGCTCGATCAGATAGAGCCCTTCCACCCCGACAGAATGGCTCGCCGTATTCTCGGAATGGGCGACGTGCTGACTCTTATCGACAAGGCTCAGGCGCAGTTTGACGAGAAAAAGGCGGCAGAGATGGAGGAGAGACTTCGTCAGCAGATATTCACTCTCGACGATTATCTCGAGCAGATGGCGCAGCTCAAGAATATGGGCGGTCTTGACCAGATAGCAGGAATGTTGCCGGGAATGAAGCCGGGCGCGCTCAAGGACGCCAAGCTTGACGAAAAAATGCTCGTTCATCAGGAAGCTATCATCAGATCGATGACGAAAAAGGAGCGCGAGCATCCCGAGCTTCTCAACGCTTCAAGAAAGCAGAGAGTTGCAAAGGGCAGCGGCACCAGCGTTGAGGAGATAAACAAGCTTCTCAAGCAATACGAGCAGATAAAGAAGATGATGAAGCAATTTTCCGATTTGGGCAAGACCAAGCAGGGCCGTCGCCAGATGGGAAAGATGAAGCTTCCCTTTTAAATCAAGCATTCAAGCCGAAAGGTTTTAATGGAATAAAAAATAATTTATTATAATTTTTGGAGGACAAAAAAATGGTAAAAATGAGACTTAGAAGAATGGGCGCAAAGAAGGCTCCCTTCTATCGTGTAGTTGTTGCTGACAGCCGTTACCCCAGAGACGGTCGTTTCATCGAGGAGATCGGTTACTACAACCCCCAGACCGAGCCCGCAGAGGTCAAGATCGACGCTGAAAAGGCACAGGCTTGGCTCGCAAAGGGCGCACAGCCCACTGAGACCGTAAAGTCCCTTCTCAAGAAGTCCGGCATAGTTGACTGATTTGCCACCGCGAATCAGCAAACTACCGATTTCAGATTGGAGAACTTATGGTGGATCTTAAGGAAACGCTGCGTAATATCGCAGTAGCCATTGTGGACAACCCCGACGAAGTCGTTGTCGTAAGTAACGAGACGGAAAACGGCATCAACCTCACCTTAAGCGTTGCTCCCGACGATATGGGTATGGTCATCGGTAAAAACGGGCGTATAGCTAAGGCAATACGCATGGTGATCAAGGCGGCAGCCGCAGGCAGCGAAAAGAAGGTCAACGTTGACATCAGATAATAACGTATTATCTAAAAAAGCACCGAGCAGAGCTCGGTGCTTTTTTACAACATATAAATAATTAACAAAATATCAACATTTTTCTGTCACAATTTCAGCTTTTTTTGGTTATGTAATTTAAAGATATAAATGGCAATCAGTCACAAATCAGTGTCACAAAAGCGTGATTATTGACATCATTTTCAAAATCTGATATAATATTAAGGAGGGATAGTATGACATTAAGACGATCATCAATAAAATTGAACAACAAGATCATTCATCTGCTCTTTCGCAACCTTCGCGCATAGACTCTATTGTGTCTATGTGCCTATAATAGTGACAACAAATATTTTAGGAGGATTGTTAATGAAAAAGAACATAAACAAAATAATGTGTATAACGGTTTCATTGAAAGAAATCAACATAGCAATCAAAATAATGAAACTACTAAAAGTATAATATCTTTCAACTTATTAAACGATTATTTTATTCACGTTTCAAACGCTTTTTCTCAAAATGCTGGGATTTATCTTGAACTTAATCAAACTGTTGCGACAAACTATACATCTGACGCTGATAATTGTCCCAAAAGTACCATCAATTCTGAATGTATTTGCAGAAACTGTATATTACCTTCCAGTGCCTCACCACTAAATAACAACAATTACGTTGGATTCGATTTAAGTGCTCATTGCACAAGTATAATACGATTGAGAAACAATTTAGTTGTTGGGATTCCCAAGAACACAATAAGAGTAACTTATACTGGATACAAGATATGCTATTATAGCAATAATGGGCATAGCGTAGCTTCAGTATCAGGATTATCAAACTTTTCATATCCCATTGTTGCCCTTAAAGTAGTACAGTATAACATATCTTCACAAAAAGAAAATAGGACTTTGAGCATATTAATACTTGCTCATGAATTAGCTCACTCATTTAATGTGTCACATCATAGTGCTATATCAGGTGTAAATTGCATAATGTCTAGCGGTGCTGGTAGTGAAACAAAATATGATATAGATCCTAACGATTATTCATCATATTGGTGTCAAAATTGTATTGAAATATTAAAGTCCAATATTAATCGTATAAATTAAGGAGGAGATAACTATGAAAAAAATAATAGTCGCTATATCCATCTTATGTTTAATTTGTATGTCATCTTGCAATCAAATTCAAAGAAACAATAGTGTTGATGTTAATATCGGTGATGCACAAACCAAATCGGAAAACAACGAATTATTAACTTCTTCCGATGAAATTTTAGAAGTGTTTTATGAACCAGTAGGATTTGGCGCAAAAAGCCTAAGTGATTTTTACAACAAACTGAGTCAATATAATAATTCATCAATTCTTAATATAGTAAATCTTTCGGTTACCAATAATTCGATATCAATTAATCCTGTTGATATTATTATTAATGCTCAATCTTTCTCATTTGACGGCTATGAGGTCTATAGCGCGGGATTTGATCGCGCCGTAGATACGAACGGGCTCGAAAACGGAAGCGAGATGATAGAGTTATATTGGCACCCCGAGGATTGCCAAACCCCGTATGATGTCGGCTGCTATCAGTTTAAGCTGAATATCGTTTTTAAGCATAAAGGAGTTGACATTCCTCTTGCTACACAAGGGTATTCGGCAAACGAACAATCAGGTGATGATTATTTCACAAAAGAAATCGGTGACAACAAGATATCTCACGTAGTCCTTATCAACGATAATATATATTGCAGATTTCAAATTGACAGATACTGTCCCGATTATACAACTGTGAAATCCACTTTTTTGAATTATTGTAATTCATTAAAAAAATTTTGAATTAATATTTATTTATCAAAAGAAACACCCCCCTGCGGCTCGTTGAGTCGCAGGGGGGTGTGTCATTCGATCGATCTATCTTTTTTGTAATCAAAAAACTTTTTCAGCAAAGTTACGATAAGCTCCCTTTTCTCCTTGTCGAGTCCGCCGTAGCCCTTGACGATGGCGATAAGCTTTTTCGCGCTGCCCTCCGTAAAATCGGTAAGAGTGCGTGCGCCCGTGGACTCAATTATGGAAAACAAGGTCTCCACGACGTTTTCCTTTTCCTGCGGGGTCATTTTTCTCATTCTCGCGCGGAACTGCTCCTCGTTTTTCTTACCCTTCTTGGAAAGCTCGGGCAATCTCTCGTACTTCGGCCCGTCAAGCACCCACGTGAAAGGATCGTGCTGTAAAAGTCCCTTCCCCGTACTGTTTATGACCGTGTACTTTCCTCCCTTTTCAAACATTATTCCAATGTAAGACGATTGCGGGATAAATATCGAGAGCTTTCTCTGCATTGCGCGGTATTTTGGAGAATTCACCATCGAATAGGAGAGCCCCGGGCCGTCGTGACAAAAGGCGCGCGCTATCCTCGGCTTTATTTCGTCCGAGCAGTTGACCGCGCTGTATACGGCAAGATTTCCGCCCTTGGAATGTCCCGTGATATATATTTTTTTATCGGGATATTTCGCCGCTATCATTTCAAGATATTCAACCGCAAATCTCTGCGCGGGTATCTCGTCAAGAAACGACAATCTGCAATCCTCACGCCAGCCCGCAAGAGAGTCGTCCGTGCCTCTGAAGGTCACCATCATCCGCTTGCTTGACAGATGAAAGGTCGCCGCGGCAAACTGATAACAATCCTCGTCGCTTGTGCGCGCGTCGAAATCAGTTATCAGCACGCCACCGTATCTTTTCGTCTTCGCTGAATCGCAAAACATCTTATTTATGTTTTTCGACGGCATGATAAGACCAAGATTTACGCCCTCGTAATCGCCGTCAGCGCAATAATTCTGCGCGGCCTCGGCAAAGGTAAGCTCTCTGCCGCCGCACACAGCGCCAAGATCGATGCAAACGAGCATTGAGAAGATAACAGAATCTATTTCATTGGGGCTTTTTTCCGAAAAAGAAAGGTCGCCTCTCCACTTAATATAATCAAGCATATTCGGCATGATCTCACCTCCCGATTTTTTCTTCGTATTCATTATACTATGATATTGTTAAACGAAAATGAACGGAATATTCGCGTCTCAGGTCTCAGAGGCGAATCTTCTCTGCTCTTTTTCGATAAACTCCGCGGTCTTCATATCCTGTATCTCGGACGCGTCAAGCACGAGCGCAAATTTTCGCTTTATCTTCACCCACTCGCCTCGCTTTATCATACAATTCTGACCGTTGACCGCCACGTAAACGTCGTCCTTGTATCTGTCGTTGTCCTTGAAAAGCTTTACCGAAATATATTCGTTAAGATAGTCCTCGTATTCCTTCGCCGCCTGCTTTGCCTTCCGGAGAGCCGTCTTTTTCTCTCCGCGCAAAAGCGCGTTCTCAGCCTCCTTTTCCGCAAGCTTCTGCTCGTATTCTTCCTTGAGCGCGGCTATAGTTTCACTGTATTTCGTCATAATTTCTCCTTTTTAAGTTTTGTTTTGTTGTGAGGAGACCTTTTTCGAGAAAAAGGTCTCCTCACGCTCCTTCCAAAAAGCTTCCCTGATGAAAGGAGCTTGATCTTCAGTTCATTTTATTGCTCCACCGTCAAGATGAGCAATCTATCTTACTTTAACTATCCTTCTTTAAAGTTTTTGGAGAGCTCGAGAACCTTTTTT
>JAZSJO010000174.1:0-3033 GCA_045534365.1 Eubacteriales bacterium | reverse complement strand
GAACTCGTGCGCTCCCGCAAGCTTTGCCGCCTCGATTATCTCCTCGTCGGAGGCGTCGGTCTTACCGTAGGCGATGTTCTCGCGTACGCTTCCCGAGAAGAGATAAACGTCCTGCTGAACGACGCCGATATTGTCGCGCAGGGAATTGACGGTTACGTTCTGAATGTCAACTCCGTCAACTAAAATGCTTCCCGATGAGACCTCGTAAAATCTCGGGATAAGCGAGCAGAGAGTGGTCTTTCCGCCGCCCGAGGGGCCGACCAGAGCAACGCTCTCGCCTGCCTTTACCTTGAGATTCAGATGGGTAAGCACGTTTCTGTTTTCGCTTTCGTAATGGAAGGAAACGTCCTTGAATTCAACCTCGCCCGCAACGTCCTTCAGATCCTTTGCGTCGGGGGCGTCTACTATCTCGGGTTCTGTATCCATTATCTCATGGAAACGCTCGATACCGCTCATTCCAAGCTGGAACTGCTCGGCAAATTCAACTATGCGTCGAATAGAGGTCAGGAGCGTGGTGACGAACATAAGATAAGCCGTGTAGTCGGCGATGCTTATGCGCGCCGCGTTGCCCTCGGGCAGCAGCATAAAGAGCGCGCCGACAGCAACGACCATTATGTACATAATTCCGTCGAAAAGACGCGTTGCGGAGGTGAATCCCGCCATTATTTTATATCTTTCGGTCTTAAGGTCGAGATATTTTACGTTGCCCTTGTCGAATTTCTCCTGCTCGAGCTTTTCCTTTGCAAAGGATTTTACAACGCGGATACCAAGCAGGCTATCTTCGATCTGCGAGTTAAGCTCGCCTATATGCTTTCTCGATTCGGTAAAATTCTTCTTCATTCTGCGTCTGAAGTACATAAGCGCGACTATCATAACGGGAATGACCGCGAAAATGATAAAGGTCAGCGGTATGCTCATTGTGCAGAGGATGGCGAAGGAGCAGACTATCTTGATCCCCGCAATAAAGAACTCCTCGGGGCAATGGTGGGCGAACTCGGTGACGTCGAAAAGGTCGTTGGTGATACGCGACATAAGCGTACCCACCTTAGTATTGTCGTAGTAGGAAAACGATAGCTTCTGCAGATGAGAGAAGAGATCGCGTCGCATATCGGTCTCTATCTTCGTTCCCATAATGTGACCGACGCTGGTCATATAGTAGTTTGCGGCGGTGTCGATGATACGAAGAACTACGTATATTATAGCGCAATGGACGATGAGCCTGACTGTGAGAGTCGCGCCGTCCTCACCCGTAGCCGCGCCCGTTATCTCTCGTACTATCATCGGCAGAACTATCTCGCAGACCGTGGTAAGCGCGGCGCAGAGAAGGTCGCATATCATTACGGGCAGATGTCGGCGGTAATAAGGCAGAAATTTCCGCAAAAGCCCCTTCTTTTTCTTTTCACTCATTTGATTTTAATCTCAATTCCACCGCCCACGGGAACACCCAAAACTCACTTCGTTCGCTTCGGGGAACCCCTACGCTGCGGCACAAATAGTAATCGATGTATTTTGCACATTGGCAAAATTCGCGCGTGAAACAGATTATTTCACTATTAGTTGGAAGTAGCTTTCACGCTACTCTCCTTGAAAAAATCGTATCCAAAAAAATAACAATAAAATTTTATCACAAATTTTATCGTCCGTCAATAGAATTTCTATTTTTTTCATATATTATATTATTATTTCAAATTCGGGAGAAGTCGCATAATATGACACAGACTTGGTATAGAGGAAAGAGAACAGTTTCGTTTTTTCTCGTGTTTTTGGTTTTGTTTTATCTTTTGAGGCTATTCTGGGTCAACATAAGCGCGGCAGACCTCGAGGGAGCGGCTGAAAGAATGAAAGAAGGTTTTTTCGCGATGGAGGAAACGATAAATATAAGTGAGTACCGGATAAGTCCCGCGCTTCTCGGCTCACTTTTTTCGTCCGTTATAAAAAACGAGCCTTATCTCTTTTTCGTTGACCGAAATCTCTCCTATTCCTACGAGACAGACGGATACGTACTGTCGCTAAAACCAAGATATACTATGAGAGGCGAGGAGAAGGAGAGCGCTTTGGCGTTTTGCAAGGAAAAAGTGCTTGAAATGGCAAAAGGAGCTTGCGGAGGGGAGATGGAAAAGGCGCTATACCTGCACGACCTTATCTGCGAGCGATTTGAATACGACGACAGCCTCGAAAATGACAATATTTACGCTCTTTTTACTACGGGTAAGGGAACTTGTCAGGGCTATACTCTTGCGTATATGGCGGTTTTGCGCGAGTGCGGGATCGAGACCTGCTTCGCGGCAAGTGATAGCATAGCGCATATATGGAATCTTGTGAATATAGATGACGAATGGTATCACGCTGATCTGACTTGGGACGATGGGGAGAGTATTACCAGGCGACATTTTTTGCTTTCCGATACCACGGCGCAAAAGAGAGGTCATAGGGATTGGTATTCGATGGGGGATATTACTTGCGCTTCGGAGAGATATCTTGAAGTCGATCTTGATAAGCTGTCGTATTATTCCGCGGGGAGCGGTGACGTCGACCACAACGGCGTGACCGAGCTTTTCGATCTGTTGGCATTCAGGGCAGGAAATATGTGCGAGATCGACGCGTGTAAAAGATGCGCGGACCTTGACCTTGACGGTGAAGCGGGAGAGCGCGACGCAGCTCTTCTTCGACAGAGGCTGATTTTGGAAGATTTACAATATAATTAAAGGTTTTGCAAGAAAAAACATTGACTTTTTTTTATGTTTGCGTTATACTGAATATAGGGTTTATGTTTGAATGCGGTTGATGATTTCAAGTTTTGATTTGTCGAAATGTTGGCGATATCTTTTTTGAAAGTTTTTACGTCGCTTTTTTCAAAAAGCGACCGCTAATCCAACGCGCGTAGCGTTGGTCGCCGCGCGCACGCGGCGAAACTCTCTTTTTGGCGTGTTCTTTTTTGCCAAGCTTTTTTCTTTGCGCCTACAGCATCAAAGAAAAAAGCGGACAATGGATTTAAATAAGCCTTTGTAACGAAAGGGAAAACCCACGCGTGTG
>JAZSJO010000118.1:0-9719 GCA_045534365.1 Eubacteriales bacterium | reverse complement strand
TGCTGACATCCGTTGCCACAACAGGTCAGGCTCCCTACAAGGCAGTCTGATCCTATGTCTGTGCAGTTGACGGCAAGGGCGAGCAGATGCACAAGTCCAAGGGCAACGTTATCCTTCCTGAGGAGGTAATCAAGCAGTACGGCGCTGATGTTCTGCGTCTGTGGGTCGCTTCTCTCGACTTCCACAACGACATGAGAGTTTCTCAGGATATGCTCAAACAGCTGTCCGAGGCCTACAGAAAGATCAGAAACACAGCAAGATATATCCTTGGCAACCTTGGCGACAAGAACGGCTTCGATCCCGATACAGAGATGGTTGCTCTCGACAAGCTGAGTGATATCGACAAGTGGGCACTTTCCCGCCTTAACAAGCTCGCGTCCCGCGTTCGCGAGGCATACGACGGATATCAATTCCATATCATTTACCACGACATTCATAACTTCTGCTCTATCGATATGTCGAAGCTTTATATCGACATCACCAAGGACAGACTTTACTGCGAAGCAAAGAACGATCCTGCGCGCCGCAGTGCTCAAACCGCAATGTATATTATCGTCAAATCGCTCACCAAGCTTTTGGCACCTATCCTTTCGTTCACTGCCGAAGAAACCTGGGGCTATATCAGCCATACCGAATGCGATGACCTCGAAAGCGTATTCTGCAACTATATGCCATCGTTCGAGGATAAATATGATTTCTCGGAAATCGAGGAAAAATACGAAGCGTTGTTCAATCTCCGCGATGGCGTTATGAAGGCGCTTGAATTGGCAAGAGCCGATAAGATGATAGGTAAGTCTCTCGACGCAAAGGTAACCGTTTATTGTGACGGCGAGGCGTACGATACTCTTACCGCGTTCGCCGACAAGCTTGCCGAGATATATATTACCTCCGCGGCTTACGTGGTCAAGGGCGAGGCTCCCGAGGGCGCTTTGACCGAGACTCAGACGGGAATCGCCGTTAAGGTCGAGAACGCAGACGGCTGCAAGTGCGGCAGATGCTGGTCTTACTCCACCGAGGGCGTCACCGACGACGAGGGCGGCTTCCTCTGCGAGCGCTGCAGAAAATTATTGATTTAAAAGAGAGTGTTTGTGGGGGAGGGAAAAACTTCTTGAAAGAAGTTTTCCCCTCCCCCACACCCCCACCTCTTTCAAAAACTTTCCAAGAAAAAGAAAAGTGTTTAAAGCGCTTGTTTCTCAGTCTTGGTGAGAAAACTCGAAAGGATTTTTGAAAATGGTTGCCATAATCATATCGGTTATTTTGATGGCGGTTGTCGTCGCGCTCGACCAGATAACGAAATTTTTGGTGGTCGCCAATATGGAGCTTTACGAATCTATCGACGTGATATCGGGAGTCTTCCGCTTCACCTATATTCAGAACGACGGAGCGGCGTTCGGCTCGCTTGACGACGCAAGATGGGTATTTATGATACTCTCCACGGTAATGATAATTGCGATACTTGGCTATATGTTCTGGAAAAAGCCGCAGGATAAGCTTATGCTGTCCTCGCTCATTCTCATTGTCAGCGGCGGCATCGGTAATATGATAGACCGCGTGCGTCTTGGTTACGTTATAGATTTCCTTGATTTCTGCGCCTTTCCGAAGCTTTGGAAATGGGTGTTCAACGTAGCGGACGTCTGCGTCTGTGTCGGCGCCGGGCTTCTGGCTCTCTATCTTATTCTCGATATTGTAAAGGAAGCCAAGCTTGAAAAGGAAAAGAAGCTTGCAGAGCAGAATGCAAACGACGTTGGTGACGAAAATGACGTTTGATGAAAATATGATCACCGATATTCCCGAAGAGGGCGGCGAGGCTCAAAGATTCACGGTCACGGGCGAAAATATCGGAGACAGGATAGATAAATTTATCACCTCCGTCACGGGCGAATCGCGCTCTCTGATAGCCAAGCTTATTGAAAACGGCTCGGTCACCGTGAGCGGCAGAGCCGCAAGTAAAAACTACAAGCTTCGCGCGGGCGACATTGTTGAGATCATATTCCCCGAGCCCGAGCTCGACGAAGCGGTAGCCGAGGATATTCCTCTCGACGTGGTCTACGAGGACGACGACGTGATCGTTATAAACAAGCCGAAGGGGATGATAGTTCACCCCGCCACGGGAATCTATACGGGAACGCTCGTAAACGCTCTGCTTTATCATTGCAAAGAGTCCTTGTCGGGCATCGGCGGCGTTATAAGACCGGGAATAGTCCATAGAATAGACAAGGATACCTCAGGGCTTTTAGTCGTGGCAAAGAACGACGAGGCGCATCTCTCTCTTTCCAAGCAGCTGAAGACACACGAGGTCAGTCGCATCTATCACGCCATAGTTATAGGCAATATTAAGGAAGATAACGGAACGATAGACCGCCCGATCGGCCGACATCCTGCCGACCGCAAGAAAATGGCGGTGATCGCCGACTCGGAGCGCAAAGCAAGAGATGCGATAACGCATTTTGAGGTCTTGGAGCGATTCACTCTTCCGACGGGCAGATTCACTTATGTTAAATGCAAGCTTGAAACGGGACGCACTCATCAGATACGAGTTCATATGGCGTCGATAGGTCATCCGCTTATGGGCGACCTTGTATACGGCGGCGGAAATACGAAATTTGAGGCAACGAACAAGGTGCTTATATCGGGACAGTGCTTGCATGCGCGGATTTTGGAGCTTACACACCCGAAAACACAAGAAAAAATGCAATTTGAGACCGTGCTACCACGCGAGTTTTCCGAATTGCTTGATAAACTTAGAAAACAGAGTATTGAGTGAGGATCATTATGCACGACGAATTAACAGCCGTTGATATAAAGAAGATGCAGGAGGAGGTCGACTACCGTATGTGCGTTCTTCGCCCCCAGCTGCTCGCCGAGGTGCAGAGAACGCGAGAATACGGTGACCTCAGCGAAAACGCCGAATATAAAGAGGCGAAAAGAGAAAAGAACGCAAACGAGAGTCGCATTCGCTATCTGAAAAACATGATAGCGACGGCAAAGGTAATAAAGGTCAAGAAGGACGACGACGCGGTCTGCCTTTTCGACACCGTCGCTTATTACGTCGAGGAGGACGACGAGGTCGAGGAGAGACAGATAGTTACCACTCTCCGTCAGGACGTGCTCAAGGGCTATCTCAGCAAGGAATCGCCGCTCGGTAAAGCTTTGCTTGGAAAAAAGGTGGGCGACCGTGTGCTTGTCAAGGTAAATGACAATTATAGCTATTACGTTGAGATTCGCGAGATCAAAAAAGGTCACGATGACGAAAATATACCGATAAGCAGTTATTAATAAGCAAAAACGGCATCACAGATGCCGTTTTTGCTATATAACTTCAAATTTTGATTTGTCGAACTGTTGGCGGTGTCTTTTTGGAAGTTTTTACGTCGCTTTTTTCAAAAAGCGACCGCTAATCCAACGCGCGTAGCGTTGGTCGCCGCGCGCACGCGGCGAAACATCCTTTTGCGCGTTTCTTTTTTGCCAAGCTTTTTTCTTTGCGCTTCTTGTGTCAAAGAAAAAAGCGGACAAACGAAAAAGATAAGCCTTTGTAACGAAAGGGAAAACCCCCACTTGTGTGTTTTCCCTCTTTCGGCTTCGCCGAAATTCACCCTTTCGTGGCGCTTTGGAAGGATAAGGGGTATTTCGCCCTCTGCGGAGGGCGACCGCCGATCGCGGCGGCTCCGACAAGCCTTTGAAAAGGCTTGAGCGAAACTTTCAAAAAGACAACGCCAAGAGTCCTATAAACTGCAATTTATAAAAATGATATTATTCTACCCCAACGACCTCATATCCCGCGTCTTCGACGGTCTTTTTTAGCGTTTCGTCAGAAACTACGGCGGTCAAGGTCACGACAGCCTCGCCGCTCTCGTGGCTTACCACGGCTTCGGTCACTCCGTCAAGAGACTCAAGGCACTTTTTAACTCTGCCCGAGCAATGAGGGCACATCATTCCTTCGATCTTCATAGTTTTAGTCATAGTATTTTCTCCTTTTTCCTCCGTCGATGCGATTTCGCGCTCGACGGGATTTTTATTCATATTCTTTTTAATTTTTACAGGCTTCGTAATATTTACAAGATTAAGTCTCAACGCGTTCATAACCACGCAAAAGCTTGAAAGCGACATAGCAAGCGCGCCGAACATAGGATTCAGCTGCCAATTAAACAAAGGTATCCAAACGCCTGCCGCAAGAGGTATTCCAATGGCGTTGTAAAAGAATGCCCAGAAAAGATTCTGATGAATGTTGCGTAGAGTTACTCGACTCAGCTTTATAGCGGAGGGTAGGGAAGAAAGGTTGCTCTTCATCAGCACGACGTCTGCCGCATCTATGGCAACGTCAGTTCCCGCACCGATGGCAATACCCGTGTCCGCAACGGTCAGGGCGGGAGCGTCGTTGATTCCGTCACCCACCATTATTACCTTGCCTCGCTCCTTTAGCTCCGAGATCACGTCTGCCTTTCCGTCCGGCAGAACTTCCGCTATGACCTTATCAACTCCCACAAGAGAGCCGATAGCCTTTGCGGTCTTCTCATTATCACCCGTAAGCATAATTACCTCTATGCCCATATTGCGCATTTCTCGTATCGCATCGGGGCTGTCCTCTTTTATAACGTCGGCTACGGCTATCACTCCCGCAAAGCTTCCGTCAACAGAGAAGAACATAGGCGTTTTTCCTTGCTCGGCAAGCCTTTCCGCATCTTTTTCCGCTTCGGCAGGGAGCTGACTCTCAATTCTTACGAAGGCAAGATTGCCGCCAAAAGCTTTTTTGCCGTCGATCACGCCCTCGACGCCTCTGCCCGGGATAGCCGCAAAATCGGCCGCAGAAGAGATCGCTACTTTTTGCTCGTCGGCATATTTTACTATCGCCGCCGCCAAAGGATGCTCGCTTTGCTTTTCAAGAGACGCGGCAAGGGAAAGAAGCAACTCGGCAGTAAAGCCTTTTGCGGGAATTACGTCGGTGACGGTCATCTCACCCTTGGTTATAGTGCCCGTTTTATCAAGCACGGCTATTTTTGCCCGTCCCGCCGCCTCAAGCGACTCGGCGGTCTTGAAAAGTATGCCTTTTTTCGCGCCGACTCCGCTGCCGACCATTATGGCAACGGGCGTCGCAAGACCGAGCGCGCAGGGACAGCTTATAACGAGAACGGAGATCGCGCGAGCAAGGACAAATCCCACCTCGCGTCCTACGGTTGCCCATACTATTGCGGTCACCAAGGCTATTGCAAGAACCAAAGGCACAAATATTCCCGACACCTTGTCCGCCGCCTTTGCGATAGGCGCTTTTGTTGCCGATGCATCGCTGACTATTTTGATTATTTGTGAGAGCGTCGTGTCCTCGCCCACTCTCTCGGCCTCACATAATATATAACCCGATTTGTTTATCGTTCCCGCCGAGACCCTGTCGCCCACCGTTTTGTCGGCAGGCAGGCTTTCTCCCGTCAGGGCAGACTCGTCGATAGCGGCGTTGCCCTCGGTTATCCTTCCGTCAACGGGGATCTTCTCGCCCGGTCGAACGGCAAAAAGGTCGCCTTTTCTCACCTCGTCGATATTGACGACAGTCTCTTTTCCGTCAATGATCACCGTCGCGGTCTTGGGGGATAGCTTCATGAGGCTCTTCAGCGCGTTGGTCGTTCTGCCCTTTGATATAGCCTCGAGCAGCTTACCAACCGTGATAAGCGTCAGTATCATCGCCGCCGACTCAAAATAAAGCTCGTGGTGCAGATGGTGGAATGCCGTATCTATCGCTCCCGTAAATTGCGCTTCGCTCATCATAAAGAGCGCGTATACGCTGTATATAAACGACGCGCCCGCGCCGAGGGAGACCAGAGTATCCATATTTGGCGCGCGATGGATAAGTCCCTTGATACCGCTGATAAAGAATTTTTGATTTATCACCATAACGGAGGAGGTAAGGAGCAGTTGTAAAATTCCTATCGACGTGGGATTTTTCGCGAAAAACTCGGGTATCTGCCAGCCCCACATAACATGTCCCATAGAAACGTACATAAGCGCAAGCATAAAGATCACGGAGGCTATAAGTCGGTTGCGCAGGACTTTTATTTCTTTGTTTTCAAGCAGATCCGTCTCCCCGATCTTCTTTTCGGACTTTACCTCGCCTTGAATTGTCGCGCCATAGCCCGACGCGACTACCGCCGCGATTATCTGCTCGTCCGTGGCGTTACCATCAACTCCCATAGTGTTGGTCAGGAGATTTACCGAGCAGGAGGTGACGCCCTCTAAAGACGAGACCGCCTTTTCAACTCGCGCAGAGCAGGCGGCGCAGCTCATTCCCGTTACGTTGTATTTTTTCATAATTTTATTCCTTTATTATTAATGCTTATTTCATAAGCTTGCCGAGAAGCGACATAAGCTCGTCGAGCTTTTCATCGTCTCCGTTTTTAATGCCGTCGGCAACGCAGGTGCGGATATGCGCGTCCAGAAGCTCGCGGTTAAAGCTGCCTAAGGCGGCGTTCACGGCGGAGCTTTGCGTCAGAATGTCAGCGCAATATGCGTCTTTTTCGACCATCGCGCGAATACCTCGTATCTGCCCCTCAATGCGGTTAAGCCTGTTTATCAATGCCTTTTTCTCATCGTCAGAGCGAATCTTCGTCCTTCCACAGCAATTTTCCATTATTATTCCTCGCCTTCTATATACTTTTTCACTTTTCACTCTTACCTTTTACCTCATTATATACCCCCGAGGGGTATTTGTCAAGACACCTACTTGACAAATACGAATATTTTTACTATAATTATTTTATTATTGGGCAAGGAGAACGACTATGGCGAATGAGCGAGTATATTTATTTGAATTGGACTCGGTACGGATCTCCGAGGATGAATGCAGGCTTGGCAAGGAAAAATTGTATCTTGAATTGATGCGAGGCAATATAGTGGTGCTCTCATATAATCAGATAGCCTCGGTCATTATGTACGACCTTCTGGATATAGCGCAGGCAAAGCACACCAGAGAGCCGATATTGGAGCTTATGGATAAAAAAAGGATATGCGTGTCCCAATTCGGAAATGGCACGATAATCGGATATCTGACAAAAAATATGCTTCAGACCGACCATTCCTTTATTTTTTCAGGCTTGAAATTTCTCAACGGGATAGACAGAAACGGAGACACGTTTGCCGAAATAGCAGATCTGCTCCGAGGCGAAAGACAAATGAGAAGCTGGCGCGACGTATGCTCCAACGAGTTGTCCGTTGAGCAAAAGAAGATATTATTCGACTATATTTCGGTAATGCGTGAGCTTCCGCACAAAATAGAACATATAAAGGCGCGTTCAGCCGCTGAAGGACTAGATCTGAAATATTACATCAGACGCGTCAGCGACGCTATGCTCCGCAGTAACTTAAGTCTGCATACGGAAGACGTAAAGGATGCCGTCAACGCTCTTGAGGCGGCGTGCGGCTGTTTTGCTGACGGAATGAACAGATCGGATTGCATAAAAAAGCTGAACGAGCTTCGCGGAAGCGACACGTCTTCACTTCTTACCGATAGCGAAAGAATAGCACGGGCGATACTTGACATAAGCTATAATTATCAGGTAGAAAGATCGATAAGTGACGTTACAATAACTCACGATATCGACGACGATCGTGCCGTGGCTGCTCTCGTTGTCGACTATTACCGTACCCACAGCTTTAACGATGGCGCTGAATACACGACGCCGAGCAAGCCTGCAAGACTTCTGAATTGGGAAGCAGTGGCAGAGCTTTGCCCCAAATCAAAGAAAAACGGCAAGGAGGGTACGATCTCCTTTGACGAGTGGCGCAGGTCGCTTAAACGGTCACTCGGGAAAAGGCTGCTAAAGACCGTAGGCGTCGTTTTATTGTTGATATCACTCATTTCTCTATCTAATTTCTTTGATTGGGTAACCACTCTTCGAGCGATCCTGTATTACGCCGCGGTTCCTCTGTACGTATTGTACGAAACTATAACCTGGTTGATACCAACGAGCAATCTTCTGGACGGCGCAGTATCAATAGTCGAATATCTTCGTCTTCGCCGCACTCTGACGGTGTTTTTGAAGAGGGAAGAGCCGTATTATATAACTTTGAGTATAAAGGAAAGGATAAAAGAAAAAAACGAGAAAAGAGAGAACGATGCAGATGACTGATTATCTTGAATTGATAAAAACCAATCCCCAAGCTTTTTGCAACTCGCGCGACAAGCAGTCAATAAGGATAGTCACAGACGCCGCCGTTATACGAAAAGCAGAAGCCGATCTGAAAAAACAGATCGGGATCGTTTACGAGGATGAATATATCCGTCTGTTGAGGGATCTGGTGATATTTCCAAACGGTGATACGGGAACGTATATCAGAATAGTCAATGCAAAAAACGGAGTAGGATGCATCTGTCTCGCCGTGTGCGAGGACAGAGTGCTGTTCGTCGAGCATTTCCGCCATGCGTTGAGACGCTTCTCGCTTGAGCTTCCAAGAGGATTTGGAGAGGACGGTCTATCCCCTGAGAAGAACGCTGAAAAAGAGCTTTTCGAGGAATGTGGGATCAGCATAAGCGAATGCAGAGCGCTCGGGCGCATAAGCGCGGATTCGGGTATATCCTCGGACGAGCCTTGCGTGGTTTTAGTCCATACGAATTCACGATCTATCTCCTTCAACGATAGGATTGAGCCTATAAAAAACGCGTTTTGGTTAACGGTTGACGAAATATATCAGGCTATATCAAACGGAACGCTTACCGACGGATTGTCTATCGCTGCCGTAGCTTTGGCAGTCGCAAAAGGCGAAATCAAATGAGTTAACGCTTCAGCGACGGCAGGAAAGACTTTGATCTTTCTTGCCGTCGCGACAGAGACAAAAATTTTTTCAAAAAACTATTGACAAAGTGATTTTTTTGTGGTATTATATTTTAATCGCCAATAAAATAGCTTTAAAAAGCCGAACGTTTACGGAGAAGTCGCGTAGCTGGTCGAGCGCGCACGATTGGAAATCGTGTAACCGTCAAAAGCGGTTCGAGAGTTCGAATCTCTCCTTCTCCGCCAAAATAAAAAGAGTGATACGTCAGTATCGCTCTTTTTATTTTGCTGACGTGGAGGTAATGAGAAATCTTACGCCAAATCCGCAAGGATTTGGTTAATGTTCTGAATCTCTCCTTCTCCGTCACGCAAAAGCACCCAACAGAGTGGCTTTTTATCTGCACCAAACTGCGCTCTCCTTCAGGAAATCAGCAAAAAAACTTTCCCAAAAAAATATTTAATTTATTTCTCCAAAACCCATTGACAAACGCAGACAAAAGTGCTATAATAGCCTTACTTTATTAAATTAAAGTGCTAAAGCGCAGAAACGGAGACCAAAACAATGAAAAAAATCATCTCTCTCATCTTAACAGCAGTACTTATCTGTACACTTCTCGCATCCTGCGGCGTTGCAAAGAGCGACGTTGACGCGGTTAAAGACGCAGGAAAGATAGTAGTAGGCATTACCGTATATCCTCCTATGGATTATCTTGACGACAACGGCGAATGGACGGGCTTTGACGCAGAGCTTGCACAGCAGTTCGCAGAAACTCTCGGCGTAAACTGCCAGATCGTTATCATCAACTGGAGTAACAAGGTAGCAGAGCTTAACTCCAATCAGATCGACCTCGTATGGAACGGTATGACCGCCTCCGACGAGCTTGGCAAGGAGATCGATTTCTCCGTTTCCTACGCAAAGAACGCGCAGGTTGCGGTAGTTAAGAAGGGCAGCACCAAGTCGGAGGC
>JAZSJO010000134.1:0-2363 GCA_045534365.1 Eubacteriales bacterium | reverse complement strand
CCTCGTTGACCGTTGAAGCGACCTCTGCTACGAAGATCTTATAATCTGCCTTTTCCTGAGGCTGATTCCTCTCGGAGTGGTAGGAGTGCATAGCGTGGCCAAGCTCGTGAGCCACGGTGAAGACGTCACCCGTAGTCTTCTGATAGTTAAGCAGAACGTAGGGGTGCTTGAGGCCGAAAACGCTGGAGCTGTACGCGCCGCTTCTCTTGCCCTCGGTCTCCTCAACGTCTATCCAACGGTTGTCGTGAGCCTCCTGAAGAAGCTCCTGATATCTCTCGCCAAGAGGAGCAAGTCCCTCCTTGACGATCTTGAACGCGTCCTCGTAGTCGACCTTTATCTCGGCGTCCTCAACGGGAGACACGTAAACGTCGTACATATGAAGCGACTTAACGCCCATAAGCTTCTTCTTATCTCTGTAGTATCTGTGAAGCAGGGGCAATCCCTTCTTTACGCTCTTGAGCAGGTTCTTATAGACCTTTACGTCAACGTCCTCTCTCTCAAGCGCCATATCAAGCGAGCTTTCGTACTTTCTCGTTCTCGCTATGAAAACGTCCTTTTCAACGTTGCCGACATAGGTCGCCGTGATCGTATTGATAAGACCGATATAAGCCTTATAATAAGCGCGGAACGCGTCGCGTCTGACCTTTCTGTCGGGAGAGTGCAGAAGCACGCCGTACATACCGTGAGACAAGGTCACCTTCTCACCGTTCACCTTAATGGTAGGATAGGGGAAATCGGCGTTATCTATCATACCGAATATCTTCTGGAATCCGCCGAAGATAGTGCTTTCCTGCGAGAGCATAGCCTCGATCTCCTTTGAAAGCACGTGGGGCTTATTTCTTATAATATTACGGATAGTATAGTCGTAATCCTTGAATCTCTCGTCCTTTTCAAGCTTCTTAAGCGTCTCTGTAGGCAGAGCGGTAAGCTCGGGATTCACGAAAGCGATATTGCCCATCAGCTTCATCTCGATAAGATCTATCCTCGACATAAGCGCGGCGGATTCGGAATTTCTGGTGTCCTCGTCGCGACGCATAAATGCGTAGACCGCAAGTCTGTTAAGATCGAGCGCTACCTCGTTTATTGCGTCAAGACACTCAAGCAGAGTATCTGCGTCGGAAAGCTTACCCTCGTATTTTGAAAAATCGAGCTTGCCGTCCACTTCATCGTAAACTCGGTTCCATTCGTCAACCGTTTCAAATATATCCTCAAGTCTCCATTTGAGATTTTCGGGCACCTGACTTCTTTCTTTTCCCATTTCAAAAGTCCTCCTGACATAAAATACATATACATTATATCATTTGTCGCCGTATTTTTCAAGTCCAATTGTGAAAAATTCAAATAATCTTCCAAATCTATTGACTACAAAGCCAAATTCTGCTATAATGTAAAAGTAAATTTTTACCGAAAGGCGCACTAAAATGAAAAAAAGCTATATTCCCGAGGGCTACAAGCCCACTCTTGACGCGTACGATACTCAGCGCGCCATTGCCTTTATAAAAAACACCTTTCAGGAGGAATTTTCCTCAAGTCTTAATCTGAAAAGAGTTTCCGCGCCTCTCTTCGTCACCGAGGCGTCGGGACTTAACGATAACCTAAGCGGTGTCGAGCGCCCCGTTTCCTTTGACGTGCCCGCTATCGGAGCCGACGCGCAGGTAGTCCATTCTCTTGCAAAGTGGAAGAGACTTGCGCTCAAGAGATACAATTTCAGCGTTGGAAACGGTCTTTACACCGATATGAACGCTATCCGTCGCGACGAGGAGCTTGACAATATCCATTCGATATACGTCGACCAGTGGGACTGGGAAAAGATAATCACAAAAGAGAACAGAAATCTTGATTACTTAAAGCTTATAGTGCGTTCTATCGTCAAGGCGATCTGCAACACAAACGACCGCCTCCACGTGCGCTATCCCCAGCTTAGAGTAAATCTTTGCCCCGACGTCTCGTTCGTTACGACGCAGGAGCTTGAGGATATGTATCCCGACCTGACTCCCTCGGAGCGCGAGCACGCCTACCTCCGCGAGCATAAGACCGCTTTTATTATGCAGATAGGCGGCAAGCTGAAGTCGGGCGACAAGCACGACTCAAGAGCCCCTGACTACGACGATTGGCAGCTTAACGGCGACATATTCTTCTGGGACGAGGTTCTCGACCGCTCCCTTGAAATATCCTCGATGGGAATTCGCGTTGACAGAGAGGCTCTCGACCGTCAGCTTACCCTTGCAGGATGTGACGAGCGCCGTGCTCTTCCCTTCCATAAAATGCTGCTCAACGACGAGCTTCCCCTGACGATCGGCGGCGGTATCGGTCAGTCGCGTCTGTGTATGCTTATGATGGGTTGCGCGCACATAGGTGAGGTG
>JAZSJO010000163.1:0-11405 GCA_045534365.1 Eubacteriales bacterium | reverse complement strand
CAGGGCTACGAGTTTATCGGAATCAAGGGCGTTGCGGGCAAGATGTCGTCCTCCTCGGGACTTAACCTTACCCCCGAGACGATGCTCAAGCTCTATCAGCCCGAGATAATCCTCTGGCTCTATTCCAAGACCGAGCCTACGAAGGCGTTTGATTTCTGCTTTGACGACGGGATCTTGCGCCAGTATTTCGAGTTTGACAAGATGTACAACGAATATATAAGCGGTACTGCAAGCGAATATACCGCGTCCGTAATGCACAACTGCGTTATCGACGGCAGAAAGCTCGATACCGTGCCTATGGGACTTCTCGTTCAGCTCGGTTCTATCGTTGATTTCAACGTTCCTATGCTTGAGACCGTATTTGAGAAGATAGGAACTCCCTATAAGTACGAGCAGTTTGCCGACAGACTTGACAGAGCAAAGTTCTGGCTCGAGCAGTGCGCTCCCGATCAGATAAACAAGCTGCGCGCTACGCGTAACTTTGAGATATGGAACGCTCTTGACGATAAGGAAAAGCAGATGATCTCGGCTCTCCACGCATATCTTGCAAACGAGAGCTACACCCTTGACGAGCTTAACGCCGAGCTTTACGCGATCCCGAAGGCTGTCTACCCCGAGATAACCGACCAGAAGGAGCTTAAGGCTATCCAGGGTAAGTTCTTCAAGACCGTATACAAGCTTCTTATCGACAAGGAGCAGGGCCCCAGACTTTATCTCTTCCTTTACGCGATAGAAAAGGACAGATACGTTGGACTTCTTGATTTCTCCTACGCCGAGACCGATGATGAAAAGAGACTTAACGCCGAGGCTGAGGCGGCTCTTAATCCCGTCGTCGAGGAAAAGGTCTACGGTGAGCCGGATCCCGTTGAGCCTATCAAGGAAGAAAAGGTCAAGCTTGACGATTTCTCGAAGCTCGACCTCAGAGTCTGCAAGATAGTCAAGTGTCAGGAGATAAGAAAATCCCACTCCTGCTATAAGCTCACCTTGAATGACGGAATCGAGGAAAGAGTTATCGTTTCCAGCATCAAGCACGACTACACTCCCGATCAGCTCGTTGGTAAGAAGATAATCGTTATCGCTAACCTAGAGCCCGCCCGCATCACGGGCGTTACGAGTAACGGCATGCTTCTTGCCGCTACCAATAACGCCTGCGGCTGCAAGGTCATCTTCGTTGACGATATAGTCCCCGAAGGAACACAGATACATTAATATATAAATGTGAGAGGGGAGAGGAACTTTTTGAAAAAAGGTTCCTCTCCCCTCTCACGCTCACCCCACACTTCCAAAAACTTTTGAGAAAAAACATTTTTATAGAGCACTTTTTCGAGCTACTACGCCAAAAAAGTCTTTCTCTTTATATCGCTAAAACAACAAAAAAGACACCGGGGCGTCTTTTTTTCGTTGGTTTAAATTGACTTAACGCTCATTTTAATCTCGCTTAACGGATCTGCGTATAATATACGTAAGAATCGTTGGAGTGTGATAAAATGAGCTTTTTTGTCAAGATTTCGTTTTTGTTTTGCATAGGTTGCTCTGCGGGTTGGATCATGGAGCTTATATTCAGGAGATTTTTCTCAAAAAACAACCCCGACAAAAGGTGGATAAATCCCGGCTTCCTCGCAGGCCCTTGGTTGCCTCTCTATGGCTTCGGACTTTGCCTGCTCTATCTTCTTGCGTCCTTGGAGCGATATTTTGCCGTTGACGGTTGGCTTTCAAAAGTCGTTTTGTTTTTGATAATGACTGTCTCTATGACCGCGACGGAGTATTTAACGGGATTGTTTTCGATAAAGGCGCTTAAGGTGCATCTTTGGGATTATTCAAACGAATGGGGCAATCTGCAAGGCATCATCTGCCCTCGCTTTTCCTTCTTTTGGGCAATCTTAGGCACGCTTTATTACTTTTTAATTCACCCAAATATCGTGCGTGCTCTTGAATGGCTGTCGGAAAACCCCGCGTTTTCTTGCTTTGTAGGCGTATATCTCGGCGTTTTTGCAGTCGATATCGTATATTCCTGCAGACTTTTGAGCAAGATACGCCGCTTTGCTAAGGAGTATAAAATAGTCGTAATATACGACAAATTGCGCCGCATAGTAGCCGATTCGACCGAAAAGAGAAAGAGGCGGAGAAGATTTTTTCTTACAATGTGTTCCGATCTGCCGCTGTCCGAGCACCTCAAGAGCTATCTTGCCTTTCTGAGGCGGCAGACCGCCGATATAAAAGAGGTCATAGAGCAAAATGCGCGAAGAAGATAATTTTATGTGAATTCGTTTCTTTTTTTACAAGCCGATACGAACGCGTCAAATAATTTTGATGATGATGGGTCAAAATCGTAAAAATTCTCGGGATGCCATTGAACACCGAGGCAAAACGGGTGCTCTGTCGAGTGTAAGGCTTCGATATATCCGTCGTCGCTTTTCGCATCACATATGAGTCCACGCCCCAATTTGTTTACGCATTGGTGGTGAAAGGAATTCGTATAAATGACTTCCCTGCCCGTGATCTCGTAAAGCATACTCTCGCGCTCGACCGTCACTCTTTGCTCCGTAACGCGTCTTGCGGTATTCTGTTGATGCCCTTCGATATGTTGTGTCAAAGAGCCGCCTAAAAAGACGTTTATCACCTGTTCACCTCGGCAGATGGCAAAAATCGGCTTTCCCGTCGGATATAACTTGCGGAAAAGACGATATTCAAACTCGTCTCGCAAAGAACAAATGTTCTTTGTCTCGGGGCGCTTCTCTTCTCCGTAGTACTTCGGATCGATATCGGCTCCTCCGCAGAACAAAAATCCGTCAAAAGTCTCTACGTATTCGTCAAGTCGAGCGTCATTCTCCGTATGTGGCACGACTACGCCTATCCCTCCGCTGTCATACACCGCGTTCAGATAGTCGCGGTTGATACTAACGAGATTTTTATCGTCTATCGACGTCAATAAAGCAATCAAAGGTCGCATAATATCTCCTTCTGCCGAGCGGCGTGAGAACCGATATTTTTGCTACGAAGCAAATTTTGGTTGTGAAAGGTTTATAAAAACGGTGGTTGCCCACCGTTTTATGTTTATTTATTTCATTACACCGATGAAGTTATCGAGGAACTGGAGCATATCGGGCAAAATATAGCACAGAAATGAACAAAGAACGATGGCAAATACGGTCATGAGTATTGCTACTCCGAAATTTGTTCCGATCTTATCGAATTTAACCTCTGCCGCGTATTTCTTTTCCTCGGGCAGATAAAAGTGCATCGTGCCGGGGTCACGCTTGAATTCAGGCTCCTTGAATCTTGGCGGTCGGGGCTCATTTTTATGAAGCTCGTCAAATTCTGCTCGTTTTTTGTTGACCACGGTCAAGAATTCGTCTTCCTCGACGCATCTTACCCATCTTGAGAGCGTTCCTCCGCTTTTTATCATACCGCGGATCGAAGGACTCCTATGATAGCCAAGCTCGTAAAGCGTCTTTGCTCTGTTTGCGTCAAAGCAATCCTCGTAAATGAGCTTTCGGATGAAATCACCGACGTATCTTTTGTTGAATATGGTGCTGAATAAGGCTATGATGATTCCGACACTCAATCCGATTATAATTATCTGCAATGAAACGAGCGAGCCTGTTCCCAATGAGAAATTTTCAAGCGGAGGGATATCGGGAGAAAAATATTTGTCGATGACGTAGTCCCAAAGCTCCTTCAAAAGTCCCTTTTCGCTAAAAAGTATAACGTTTAGCACTGAAAGACTCCTTTATCAGTATATTACTTTTTAATGATATCTGTTCCAACGTATTTACGAAGCACCTCGGGAACGGTCACGCTTCCGTCGGCGTTCTGATTCTGCTCCACGAGCGCGGGGAGAACTCTGGAGGTAGCAAGGCCCGAGCCGTTGAGAGTGTGGATATACTCGATCTTGCCGTTTGCTCTCTTTACTCTCATCATTCCGCGTCTTGCCTGGTAATCTCTTGCGTTTGAAACAGAGCTTACCTCCTTGTATCCGTTCATAGAAGGGATATTTATCTCGATGTCGTAGGTTCTTGCCATAGAAGCCGAGCAATCACCTGCGGCAAGCTTAACGGTTCTGAAGTGGAAGCCGAGACCGCCAACGAGAGCCTCTGCTTTAGTTACAAGCTCGTCGAACGCCGCATCGCTCTGCTCGGGAAGGGTGAATTGGAACATCTCGACCTTATTGAACTGATGTCCGCGCACCATTCCTCTTTCGTCGGAACGGTAGGAGCCCGCTTCTCTGCGGAAGCAGGGAGTGTAGCTGAACATCTTCTTGGGGAGATCGTTTTCGGTGAGGATCTCTTTGCGGTAAAGGGATGCAAGAGCCGCCTCTGCCGTAGGAAGCATATAGTGTATTCTGTCGTCTGTGGGGTTTTCGATCTTAAACCTCATCTGCAAACTTTGGGAATTGACCTGCAGTCACACCGCATTCGTATTCAAGCATGTGAGGGGGGAGAATGAACTCGTATCCGTCCTCAATGTGCGTGTCGATAAAGTAATTGAGCAAAGCCCACTCGAGTCTTGCGCCCATGCCTCTGTAGATCCAAAAGCCCGAGCCTGCGAGCTTCGTGCCGCGTTCATAGTCGATAAGACCGAGATCGGTGCAAAGATCTACGTGATTTTTGGGCTCAAAATCGAACTTTTTGGGCTCAGAGAAATAACGAAGAGGCTCGTTGTTCTCTTTTCCGCCGGGAAGAAGGTCTTCGTCGGGAAGATTGGGGAGACCGAGCATCCAGGAGGTCAATTCGGTTTCAACGACCTTGAGCTTTTCGTCGTTCTCCTTCGCTTTTGCTCCAAGCTCTTTGGATTTAGCGAATATCTCGGAGGGATCCCTTCCTTCCTTTTTATATTGAGGGATCATTTTAGTAAGCTTATTCTGCTCCGCCTTATATCCCTCGGTCTCGCCTATAAGAGCGCGTCTTTTAGTGTCAAGCTCTATGATTTTAGCGACGTCCTCTGCCGCGTCCTTTCCTTTAGCTGTAAGCCTCCTTACGACTTCCTCGGGGTTTTCCTTTATATAATTGATGTCAAGCATTTTCTTAATTTTCCTTTCAATTGTATTACATAGCGAAGAAATCCTTGCCGCATATAAGGCAAAGAAGCTCTTCAAGGTCAGAATCGGTGTCAAAAGTAAGCTCCACCGTCTTCTTCTTTGTTGTCTGATTGATCTTTACTCGTCTGCCGAGCTTGTCCATAACTCTCTTTTCAAGCTCGCGCATATAAACTCTGCGCTGTACAGAGTCGTCGTTCTTGACGGCGAGGATCTCCTCGTCCTTTTCTACGAGGAGCTTTTTGACTATCTCCTCTACTCTGCGCACCGAAAGGTCTTCTTCACAGATCCTCTGCGCTAAAAGTATTGATTTTTCTTCATCCTCAATGGGTAAAAGCGCTCTTGCATGGCCGGTCGTTAGCTTTCCGTCTCTCAAAAGCTCGAGTACCTCGTCGGGGAGCTCGACGAGTCGAAGCATATTAGTTATGGTGGGACGCGCCTTTCCGACTTCCTTTCCAAGCTGCTCCTGAGTGAGATTGTGACGCTCGATCAAAGCTTTGTATGCGAACGCTTCTTCTACTGGGTTAAGGTTTTCTCTCTGAACGTTCTCTACTAAAGCGATCTGCGCGGTTTTCATATCGTCGGCGTCTACGATAACCACAGGGATCTCGCTCAGAGGCACCATTCTTGCAGCTCGCCAACGTCTTTCGCCGGCAATGATCTCGTATCTGCCTTCAAAATTCGGGTTTTCGCGGACGATAATTGGCTGCAGAACGCCGTGTATCGCAATTGAATCTGCCAGAAGCCTGAGGTTTTCGTCATTGAAATCCTTTCTGGGCTGATCCTTTCTGGGCTCGATGTCGTTGATGCTCAATGTGGTGACAGAATCCTTCTTCACCTCATATATATTATCGTCAAGTATTTCAAAAAAATCTCTTCCGAGACCGCCTCTTGCCATAATTTTTTCTCCTTAATAATTATATTCTCGTTGCTAATTCCTTAGCAATCTCGAGGTATTCCTTTGCGCCCTTGGAACGTTTGTCGTGGTAATATACAGGCATACCGAAGCCGGGCGCTTCAGAGACTCTGACGCCACGCGAAACGTGAGTCGTGAAAAGCTTGTCTGAATAGTGCTTGTTTAGCTCGTTGATGACTTGAAGCGAAAGCAAAAGTCTTGAGTTATACATAGTAATGAGAATTCCTGTTATATTCAACGAGCTGTTATAACTGTTTTTGATCCTGTTGATCGTCACGGTGAGCTGAGAAAGTCCTTCGAGCGCATAGAATTCGCATTGCATTGGAATAACTACTCCATCACTTGCGACCATCGCGTTAACGGTAAGCATACTGAGTGAAGGAGGGCAGTCGATAATAATATAATCGTAGCTATCCTTTATGGGTGCTAAAGCGTTTTTCATAATATCCTGAGCACCGTTCTCCTGATAAAGGTTGTATTCTGCACTCGCGAGCGCTATGTTCGCCGGCAAAATACTTAAATTTTCAAAAGGTGTCTCTATGATCGCCTCTTTTGCGGGCATCCCACCGGTAAGTACATCGTTAACCGAGTATTTTAAGTTTTTCTTGGCAACGCCGACGCCGCTGGTTGCATTTCCCTGTGGGTCAAGGTCTATCAAAAGCACCTTGTTGCCGAGAATACCGAGCGAAGCGGCTATATTTACGGCAGAGGTCGTTTTGCCGACTCCGCCCTTTTGATTAGAAAATGATATAATTTTTCCCAAAGTTATCTCTCCTTTTAGTTTCTTTCATATATTATACTACATAATTCTTGCTATTTCAAGAGGTTTTTAATAAATTATGTGAATTTTTGTTAAAAAAATGCGTTTCACGTGAAACGGCATGGTGTTTTGATCAAAAGTTCTTTCAAAACGGCATGGCGTTTTGACTAAAAAGTTTCACGTAAAATCTTGTTGTTGGATTTTGTTATTGGTTCGTGTGGATGCGTTACTTGTGAGTTGCGAGCATTGCACCGAGCGTTCGTACAGCTTGTGTGGTTTCACGTGAAAAATCCGAGACTCGAACGATTTGAGTTTCACGTGAAACATAACTCAACAATTTCCCTCGTCGGTTGTAAATTTTGGTTTCACGTGAAACGCTGCTATTGAGGCACTCACTCTTATGATTGTGTTCAAGTATAGCTTTGCACAAAACAAAAACGCGCTTTCGCGCGTTTTTTAGTGGTGTGCTTAATAGCATTACAATGGCTTTTTGAGAATTTGTGCGTATTTTCTTGGGTATTGAGCAGGGGTTTGATTTATCTTAGAATATAAATATAACTCTCGCTCGATCTGAGCACCTCTATGTGAAAGAACGCAGGTTTTTGAATTGTTAAATCTGCCGCCAAGTGCGATAATTCCCTTTGATGCCTCTGAATGTTCTTCTTGACCTTTTCCTGCTTTCATTGCTATAAATAGACCGCCAACTTTTATAAAAGGAAGGCAGAGTTCTGATAGCACGTTGAGTCTTGCGACGGCTCTGCTTGTGCAGACGTCAAATGCCTCTTTGTTGTCAGCAATGAATTCTTCTGCGCGTGCGCATATTGCTGTGACGTTCGTGAGATCTAATTCCTTACACGCAGTCACTACGAAGCTTATCTTCTTGGCCGTGCTGTCGAGAGCTGTTATATTTACGTCCTCTCGCAGGATCGCGAGGGGGAGAGTGGGAAATCCCGCGCCACAGCCTACGTCTATAAGTTTTGAGCTTTGAGGTATATACTCGCAAATTGTTGCGCAATCGATGAAATGCTTTAATATGATGTTGTTTTCGTCTGTTATTGCGGTTAAATTGATGATCTTGTTTGTTTCAACAAGAAGATTTGAAAGCTTATATAGCTTTTCTGCCTTATCGTGACTCATAAGGTGCTCCAAGCCGTTGACTTCGAATGCTTCTTTGAGGTTTGAGTAATAATCTTCAAATATCATAATTCCTCACTTGATTCCAAGATATATGAGCAGAACGGAAACATCTGCAGGATTTACGCCGCTGATCCTTGATGCCTGACCGATGGTTAATGGTCTTATTTTGTCGAGCTTTTGCGCCGCTTCTATACGTAGTCCTTTGATATTAAGGTAGTCAAGCTCCTTGGGCAGCGATTTGGTTTCGAGCTTTTCGTATCTTCTGACCTCTGTGAGTTGTCTTTTGACATAACCTGCGTATTTAATATCGGTCTCCGCCGCGATGATCACGGATTTCGGAAGATCGGGACGAGATATGTCGAGCTCACATATCGAATTGTAATCGAAATCGGGGCGGCGGATGAGATCTGCCAAGGAAACTCCTGATTTTGCAGGCTCTTTTTCGTGTTTTCCAAGGAAAAGTGTTGCTTTTTCCTTGGAAATATGCGTGTTTTCAAGTCTTTGCTTCTCGTCGTCTATCTGTTTTTGTTTGTATGTAAAGAACTCGTATTGCTCGTCGCTGACAAGTCCCGCGCGTCTGCCGATGGGAGTGAGGCGCTGATCTGCGTTGTCCTGCCTTAATAAAAGTCTGTATTCGGAGCGTGAGGTCATCATTCTGTAAGGCTCGTTAGTGCCTTTCGTGGTCAGATCGTCGATGAGAGTTCCTATATAGCTGCTTGATCTCTCAAGAATCACGGGATCTTTTCCTCGTAGCTTCAGGGAAGCGTTCATTCCCGCGACGAGCCCCTGCGCAGCTGCCTCCTCATATCCCGACGTGCCGTTGAACTGTCCCGCACCGTAAAGTCCCGAAATGCCTTTGAATTCAAGAGTGGGATAGAGCTGCGTGGGATCGATGCAATCGTATTCGATAGCATAAGCGTATCGCATTATCTCGGCGTTTTCAAACCCCTTAAGCGAGCGTAGCATTGCGTATTGCACGTCCGCGGGAAGAGAGGTTGAGAAGCCCTGAATGTACATTTCCTCGGTATTTTCCCCAAGTGGCTCAACGAAAAGCTGATGCCTTTCCTTGTCTGCAAATCTGACGAGCTTGTCCTCGATAGAAGGGCAGTATCTGGGTCCCGTGCCGTGTATCTGTCCCGAATACATTGCTGAGCGATGAATGTTGTCACGTATGATTTTGTGCGTGTTTTCGTTGGTGTATACGATATAACAAGGCTCGGAGGGAATGTTTTTGAATGTGTCGGGGGAAGTCCTCCATGAATAAGGCGTGAAATCGACTTCGCCCTCCTGAAGCTCAAGCGAATCTAAGTCGATAGTGCTCTTTTTTACGCGAACAGGCGTTCCTGTTTTGAATCTCAAGAGTGAAATTCCGTTGCCGCGCAAGGAATTTGAAAGACCGTTTGCTTCAAGCAGACCGTCAGGGCCTGCGGGATAATTCACGTCTCCGACGAATATTCTTCCGCAAAGGAAGGTTCCTCCGCATATGATCGCGGCGTCACAGCTCCAGGTTTCCTTCAATTTCGTCTTTACACCAACGATCCTTTTACTGTAAGGAGAGCCTTCGTCGAGCGATTCGGTTATAATATCGGTAATTTCGGTCTGAATAAGGCGAAGATTCGGCGTTTTTTCAAGCACGGACTTCATTATCTGCTGATATTTCCGTCTGTCAGCCTGAACTCGCTTGGAATGTACCGCCGCGCCCTTGCCGAGATTGAGCGTTCTCGATTGCAGGGTGACAAGGTCTGCCGATCTGCCCATCTCACCGCCCAAAGCGTCGATCTCGTAGACGAGATGCCCTTTTGCGGTGCCGCCGATCGACGGATTGCAGGGCATATTCGCGATACTGTCAAGCGACATGGTGAAAAGCGCCGTATCGATACCCGTTCTCGCGCAAGCGAGAGCCGCCTCAACGCCCGCGTGTCCCGCGCCGATTACCGCAACTTTCGTTTTAAGCTCCATCAGTCCACCTTAGAAAGATATTCCTTCTGCTCGTCGGTGAGCTTGTCTATACCTATATTCATCGTGGCAAGCTTAAGCTCGGCTACCGCACGGTCGGTCTCGGCTGGAACTGGATAGAGCTTTTTTTCTAGCTTTCCGCGGTTATTAGCAAGATATTCAAGAGATTTTGCCTGAATTGCAAAGCTCATATCCATAATTTCCGCAGGGTGTCCGTTGCCTGCGGCGAGATTTACGAGTCTGCCCTCGGCAAGAAGATTTATAATTCTTCCGTCTTCCATCTCATATCCCTTTATGTTGGGCTTTCTGTCCCAGACTCTCCTTGAAAGGGAAGAGAGCTGTTCTTTGTTTATCTCAACGTCGAAATGTCCGCTATTTGCAAGGAGGACTCCGTCCTTCATAACCTTGAAATGCTTTTCGGTAATTACGTCGGAGCATCCCGTGAGAGTCACGAAGACGTCACCGATCTTTGCCGCCTCGTCCATAGGCATAACGGTAAAGCCGTCCATTACGGCTTCGATCGCTTTGATGGGATCTATCTCGGTAACGACGACTACCGCGCCCATACCCTTTGCTCTCATAGCGAGTCCCTTACCGCACCAGCCGTAGCCGGCGATAACGAAGGTCTTGCCGGCTATGATAAGATTGGTGGAGTTCATTATTCCGTCAAGGGTGGATTGTCCCGTACCGTATCTGTTGTCGAACAAATGTTTGCAATCTGCGTCGTTTACGTCTATCATCGTGTAGTCGAGGAGTCCTGCTGCCTCGCGCGCGATAAGTCTGTGAACGCCCGTGGTGGTCTCCTCACAGCCGCCGATAAGATTTTTACCGTATTCGCGGTATTCACCGTGAAGAAGGCTCATAAGGTCACCTCCGTCGTCGATGAGAAGATCGGGGGAGTTGGAGATCGTGTTTATAAGGTCTTTTGTGTATCCGACCTCATCCGTGCCGTGGATAGCGTTGACCTCAAAGCCCTCGTGAACGAGAGCTGCCGCCACGTCGTCCTGCGTGGAGAGGGGATTGCATCCCGTAACTCTGACCTCGGCGCCGCCGGAGCGAAGCACCTTTGCGAGATTCGCGGTCTTGGCTTCAAGGTGGATCGACATCGAGATCTTTAAGCCCTCAAAAGGTTTTGTTTCGGAAAACTCTTTTTCTATGGTGGTAAGCAGGGGCATGTAGGAGCGAACCCAATCGATCTTGTCCTTGCCCGACTGCCAGAGCTGTTCGTTTTTTACATTACTCATAAGCATCATCCTTTTAAGCATATTTTTACAAATACTATTTTATCAAAAAAAGCCGATTTCGTCAAGGGCTTTTGAAATTATATATAATCTTGCTGAAAAGATCGTAAATTCAAATTTTGATTTATCGAATTGTTTTTATGTTCATTTTCTGTCCGCAGCGACAGAAAACGAACCAAAAGAACGCCGCTTAAAGAGGGGAGAAAAAGATCTCCCCTCTTTAAGAAATCTCCCCACCTCACAGAGCATATCTTAAAGCAAAATTTCACTTGTTGTATTTAATAAACGCCTTTTTTGGTAGGGTGTTTCTTAAGAGGGGAGGATGTCGGAGCAGATTGGATAGCGTAGTCTTCCAATCGC
>JAZSJO010000024.1:0-8011 GCA_045534365.1 Eubacteriales bacterium | reverse complement strand
TAGAATTACTTCGCATTCATCTTAAGATAAGCATTTATAAAGCCGTCGATATTTCCGTCCATGACAGACTGGATATTGCCGTCCTCGTATCCTGTTCTCGTGTCCTTTGCGAGAGTGTAGGGCATGAATACGTAGGAACGTATCTGCGCGCCCCATTCGATATTGGTCTTGTTGCCCTGAATCTCCTCGATTGTGTCGAGACGCTCGCGGATCTTGATTTCCATAAGCTTCGCCTTCAGCATCTTCAGCGCAGTCTCCTTGTTCTGAAGCTGGCTTCTCTCGGTCTGACAGCCAACCACGATTCCCGTAGGCTTGTGAACGATACGGATCGCCGAGTCGGTCTTGTTGATATGCTGACCGCCCGCGCCCGAGGAGCGGTGAGCGGTTATCTCAAGATCCTCGTCGCGAAGAACTACTGCGTCAACGTCGTCGAATTCGGGCATTACCTCGATAGACGCGAAGCTGGTCTGTCTTCTGCCTGCCGCGTCGAAGGGGGAGACGCGAACGAGACGGTGAACGCCGTTCTCGCTCTTGAGATAGCCGTATGCGTTGACACCCTCGACGGTGATGGTCGCCGACTTGATGCCCGCCGCGTCGCCGTCGAGCCAGTCGATGAGCTTGACCTTGAATCCCGCCTTTTCTGCCCAGCGGTTTATCATTCTGTAGAGCATCTGCGCCCAATCCTGCGCCTCCGTGCCGCCCGCGCCGGGATGGAAGGATACTATTGCGTTATTTCTGTCGTATTCCTCGCAAAGAAGCACGGAGATGCGCTCCTTTTCCGCGATATTTACTATTTCCTCAAGCTCGCTCTCGACCTCTTCAACGCAGCTTTCGTCGTTCTCCTCAATAGCCATTTCCGCAAGGGCGATTGCGTCCTCAAGACGAGCGCAGAGCTTTTCGTAGTCCTCAACGGTGTCCTGAGCCTGCTTCAATTCCTGCGTTATCTTGTTTGCCTTGTCGGGATCGTTCCAGAAATTAGGATCTAACGTCTGCGCGCCGAGCTCCGCGGCTTTAGCCTTAAGGTCCTCTATACGGAGCGCGCGTCCAAGCTCCTCGATCTCTGGGGTGAGCGCGTTTAATTTATGCTTTGCTTCTTCAAGTGCTATTATCATTTTCATTTATCTCCATTCTGTAATTTTCTCGTGGTTTTGATAAAAAATATGGGGATAAACCGCTAAACGTTCAATTTCATATCAAAATTCCTCTTGCGCATATTTTATCAGTATATATTTTACCACAAATTTTCGGATTTTGCAAGAGGATTTTTCTCTGTTTGAATACTTTTTTGAAAAACTGAAAAAATAACTTGTGAGAGTCTAAAAATGCGTTATATCTATTGACTTTTATATGCAAATAATATATAATAGTATTTGTAAAAATATAATTATTTAAGGAGGAAGCTGCAATGAAGGTAACCAAAGAATCCATAATCGGCGATATTCTTGATTTTGACAAAGGCACTGCCGAGTTCTTCTTTGAGATCGGAATGCATTGTCTCGGTTGTCCCGCGTCCCGCGGCGAGTCTATCGAGGAGGCTTGCGCGGTTCACGGAACCGACGCAGACGAGCTTGTTGCGAAGATCAATAAGTATCTTGAGAGCAAATAAGCTCACGCGACAGCCCGCGGCTGATATAAACGGTTTGCGGGCTGGTTTATCTGAAAATAATAATTTACATAAATTTTTAAGAAATCAGGGTTTTATGATACTTGATATTAGACTTCGAACTGCTGCCGATATGGTACCCGAGGGCGCTCGCCTTGCTGACGTCGGAAGCGACCACGCATATCTTCCTATCGCGCTGTGTCTGGAAAACAAGATAAGCTGTGCGTTGGCATCGGACATAAACGACGGGCCGGTCGCGGCGGCGGTGGCAAATATAAACAGAAATAATCTTGCAGGCAGAATAAGAGCCGTCAGAGCCGACGGGCTTGACGCCGCAGAGGAGTTTGCACCCGATTGCGTTACGGTGCTCGGTATGGGCGGTGAGCTTATCGTCTCGATTCTGGAAAAAGCGCCGTGGATAAAGGACGGGCGCATAACTCTCGTGCTCCAGCCTATGACGCATCCCGAGATACTTTCAAAATATCTTGCCGCGGAGGGCTTTGACGTCACCGACGAAAGGATCGTCTGCGACGGTGGCAGGGAGGATAGGATCTATCGCGTTATCCGCGCCACGTTTGACGGTAGGGCGCGAAAATTGTCGAAAGGTGAGGCTTTGATAGGGAAGATAAACCTTGAAAGGCTTGACGAAACGACGGTCGCGTACGTAAATAAGAATATCCGCGCGCTTGAAACGAGAATAAAGGGAAAGGCTACGGTAGGGGCAGACTCAACCTTCGAGCGAGAGCTTGTGGACGAGCTGAAACGGTATCTTGAAAGGGAAAAGGAAAATGAAAGTAATTGAATTATATAACAAATTAAGTGAGATGATCCCTCCCACACTTTCTTGCGAGTGGGATAAGGACGGACTTGAAAGCTGTCCCGAGCCCGAGCGCGCGGTGGGAAAGGCACTTATAACCCTTGATATAACCAACGCGGCGATAGATCGCGCTATAGAGGGCGGTTTTGATGTTATCGTTTCGCATCACCCCGTGTTTTTCGGCGGACTCGGCGTTATGAACGCTCTTACCTTCGACGGAGCCAAGGCGGTTAGACTTGCCAAGAACAATATTGCGGCGATGTCCTTCCATACGAGACTTGACGCGGTGGAGAACGGTGTTAACGATATTCTGGCAGGACTTGTTGGCTTGAAAAATATTCAGGTCATTGGAAATGATAATATCGCTCGCGTGGGTGAGCTTGATAACGTAATATCTCTCGATGAGTTTGTAAAAAACGCAAAAGCGGCGCTCTCTCACGGCTCGGGAGATAAGGAAGCGTGTCTTACGGTCTGCGACGTGAACGGAAAGGTCAAAAGAGTAGCGCTTGTAGGCGGCTCGGGCGGAGATATGATGAATCTTGCGAAGGAAGCGGGCGCTGACACCTATCTTACGGGCGACGCCAAGCATCACGAGTATCTCGGCGCGTACGACTTTGGTATCAATCTCATTTGCGCGGGACATTTCTTCACCGAATATCCCGTCTGCGCCTTTCTTGAGAAGAAGGTAAGAGAGATATGCCCTGAGATCGAGACCGAGGTCTTTTTTTCAAATACGACAGTGAATTATTAATTTGAAACATAAAGAGGAATGACAAAATGGTTTACGTAGTATCGAATCTTCACGGAAATTACACTAAATTCAAGCAGCTTTTGTCTGCAATAAGCTTTAAGGATACCGATCTTATGTACGTGCTCGGAGATATCGTTGACTTTGGCGACGAGAGCATGGAGCTTATTGGGGACCTGAGCGTACGCTATAACGTATATCCCATCGTAGGCGAGCACGACTATACCGCCCTCAAAATGCTCTCGGGATTTGAAAAGATGCTGAAATCGGGCGAAACACCCGACAAAAAGTTCATATCTCAGATGACCGAGTGGGTGTCGGACGGAGGACAGAGCACGCTTGACAGCTTCCGCACGCTTGACGACGAGATGAAGGAGGGTATAATCGACTACCTCACCGATATGACTATATTCGAGGAAGCCGAGGTCAAGGGTAAAAAATATCTTCTCGTTCACGCGGGTATTGCGGGATATAAGGCAGGAATGGAGCTTGACGACCTCAAGCCCGAGGCGTTCTTTACAGAGCCGCTCGACCTGACGAAGAAGTATTTTGACGATAAGACGGTTATCGTAGGACATACCCCCACTACCGAGGAAAACGGCGGAGATGGCAGGATATTCTACGGCAACGGAAGCATTGCTATCGATTGCGGAGAGGCAAGAGGCGGAACTGTTGGCTGCCTGCGTCTTGACGACGGAAAAGAATTTTACGTTTAAACAGTCTTCTCCGACAGGGAAGGCTCTCTATGAAAAGGAAATATCGTGAACATAAAGAAAAACGACGTAATAGAGCTTGAAATAACCGACCTTAATAATCTCGGCTGCGGAGTTGGAAAGACCTCTGACGGAGTAGTGGTGTTCGTTAAGGGCGCGGTGACGGGTGACCGAGTACGAGCGAAGATAATCAAGGCCGCGTCATCGTTTTTTGTGGGAAAGCTTGAAGAGATACTTGTGCGTTCTCCCCACCGCGCCGACGGTGAAGGGTTGCGTAAGATCGATTGTGACGCGCCTCAATCCTGCGGCGGCTGTATCTACAGAAATATAAAATACGAGCACGAGCTTATATTGAAACGCGACTACGTAAAAAACGCCTTTCGCAAGGCGGGCTTGCCCGACGTGACGGTGCTTGAAACCGCGCATACCGACAGAGTGACGGGCTACAGAAATAAAGGTCAGTACCCCGTCAGAGAGGTGCAGGGCAGAGTGAGAGCGGGCTTTTTTGCCACGAAGACTCACAATCTTATTCCTTGTGAGGAATGTCTGCTTCAGCCCGATATTTTCGGCGAGATAGTATCCTTCGTTACCGATTTTGCCGAGAAAAATAAGATAAGAGCATACGACGAGGAGAGTGGACGAGGCGTTTTGCGCCATATATATCTCAGAATCGCGGAAAAAACGGGACAGATAATGGTCTGCCTCGTTATAAATGCGGACAAAATGCCTTGTTGCGAGAGATTTGCCGAGGAATTGGTCGGAAAATTCCCGTCGGTCACGTCTGTGATGCTCAATATCAACAAGAAGAATACCAACGTTATCCTCGGAGATAGATTTATCCGTATCGGGGGTAACGACTATATAATAGACGAGCTTTGCGGCTTGAATTTCAAAATTTCTGCAGGATCGTTCTATCAGGTCAACCGCGACGGCGCAGAAATGCTCTACGGCTTGGCGCACGAAAGAGCGGGGCTTACGGGTAAGGAGACGGTAGCCGACCTTTATTGCGGCGCGGGAACGATCGGTCTTTCGATGGCGAAGGACGTCGCGCGAATCGTCGGGGTTGAGATAGTCGACGAGGCGGTGGAGTGCGCTAAGGAGAATGCAAAGCTCAACGGAATCGAGAATGCGTACTTTTTCTGCGGAGACGCGTCGGACACGCGCGGTCTTTTGGCGACGGCGAAGGACACACTTGGTGATTTCTGTCCCGACGTCGTTATAATAGATCCGCCGCGAAAGGGAACTACAAGTGAGCTTGTGGACTATCTCTCATCTCTCGGTGTGCCGAAAATCGTATACGTATCCTGCAATCCCGATACGCTTTCCCGCGATTGCGCGTGGTTTGCGGAGCTTGGGTATGAGATTGGCGCGGTAACGCCCGTTGATCTGTTCCCCGGAACGGGACATGTTGAAAGCGTAGTTTGTTTGAAAAAGGGTTTTGAGAAGGATCTTTATTTATGATTACCATTTTAATTGTTAGCGTGTGTGTAGTGATAGCGTATATCGTTATCTTTGTGATTAAATATAGACAAAATGAAAAAAACAAAGTCATAAATCAGCAGATTATTGCAAATAGTCAAAAAATAAAGGATTTGATCAAACTTAATGAAGAAACTTCATTTTATGCGGTGAAAAATAGGTTTGAGATAAACAAGCACTATGATAATAAAATGAATTATAATAAAATAGATCCTAGCTATTTGATGACTGCTGATATTAGAAATCACATTGATTATTATTATGACATTATTGATAAGATCAAAAAAAATCGAGTTATGTATTCGGAATACATAAATAAAGTTAATGATATACGTCAAAATGTTACTATGTTTGAACTCGATGAATTGAATATATCTCAAGAAGAATGTAGAACAAGAGAAGATGGCTTTTTTATAAGCAGAGTGTTGTCACCGGTTGTTAATTGTCACTATGTTGTAAATATGTCGTACTCGTCTCCTAAAGGAAGAGTTTACTTATATAAGCAAGGGGGCTGGGATTTAGAAGATATGTTTGTTTGCTTGGAAAGTGTGTCCCGTTCACATTTGGATAAAGAAACATATAATAAGTTGGCTAAAGTTGAACGCGGAAATGTGAGTGATTCTTTAAGATATGATATTTTGAATAGAGATGGATTTAGGTGTGTAATTTGCGGTGCCTCAGCTAATGAAGGAGCACGCCTTCATGTAGATCATATAGTTCCTATAGCTAAAGGAGGAAAATCTATTTCTTCGAATCTAAGAACTTTGTGCGAAAGATGTAATATTGGAAAATCAGATAAACTTGAAACAAAGAATTATACAGAAAAGAACATATCAAAAGAGAATAGCGATTCTTTAAATTTAAATGCTATTAGACCAAATTCGTATGAATCGTATCAAAACACTATCAACGAAAACAAAAATGTGTGTTCTCGTTGTGGTGCAAGACTTGTGAAGCGTATAGGAAAATATGGCGACTTTTATGGTTGTTCCAACTATCCCAAATGCACTTACACGGAAACCAGATGAAAAACGCCGGAAATCAATCGCATAATTTATAAACAATTATGAACTACAAAATAAGAACTATAGAAAAAAGAGATGATAAAGCGGTAGAGACGGTCATTCGCTCCTGCCTTATCGAATTTGGCGCGAATCACGAGGGAACTGCATGGGCTGATCCCGATCTCTGCCGTTTCTCCGAGATATACAACACGGAGGGAAACAGATATTGGGTTGCCGAGGACGAGAGCGGCAGGATCGTAGGCGGAGTAGGCATCGGTCGGCTTGACGGCGACGGACTTTGCGAGCTTCAGAAGATGTACTGTCTTCCCGAGGCGAGAGGCACGGGTATCGCCCACGAGCTTTTGACTATTGCGCTTGACTATGCCAAGCAATATTATAGCAGATGCTATCTTGAGACCTGCGATAATATGTTGGCGGCGCAGAGATTTTACGAAAAGCACGGGTTTGCCCGTACGGACAAGCCCGCGGCGGTGACAGAGCATTATGCTTGTGAGGTCAAATATATCAGAGATATTTAATGAATCTATACGAAGACGTTTTTGTTTGATTTTTGAAGGTGCGCTTGTGGATTCTATGTCTACCTTTATATCTGTAATGCTCCGTATACTTGACGAGCAGGGAATGGTCTCTGTCGGCATTTTCGACGAGTCAAGCGTCGGTATCGCTGGAAAGCCAATCGGCAAAAGAACATAGCAGAAAACTTATTTTTGAAGTGGAATTTTGATTTAAAGGAGTCAAAAAATGAAAAAATTAAAAGCTTTGAAGATCGTAGGAATAATAGTAGCCTGTGTGGTGCTGTTTTTCGTAATCATCAACGTAATACCGCCTAAGGCAAACGTGGAAAGCAACCCCTTCGTGGTGGAGAAGGGTGAGCTGCCGATGATTGCCGCGCACAGAGGCGGAGGAGTCAGCAATCCCGAAAACACGCTTCTCGCTTTCAGAGAGGCGGTCAACACCTACAAGGTAGACATCATAGAGAGTGATCTTTATCTGACGGCAGACGGTTATCTCGTATATAATCACGACGATTATATCGACGAGACCTGCAATGTTAACGGAGACAAGACCTTTGACGAGGTGAAGGAGCTTTGCAAGGATAAAAATAACCGCCATTACATAAGAGATATGACTCTTTCAGAGCTTGAGCAGTATAACTTCGGTTATTATTTCGAGAACAAGAGCGGAGAGCGCATTTATAAGGACGAGACCGATCTTGAGGGTATGGGCTTGCAGATAGCAACGGTCGACAAGCTTTTTGACGAGTTTTACGAGAGCCATCCCGACCTTCTCTTTATAGTTGAAATAAAGGACGAGGGAGAAAGAGGATACGAGGCATGCAGAATACTTTACGAGACTCTCGAGCAGTATCCCGAATATATGGACAGAATAGTTATCGGTACGTTCCACGACGAGATAGGACGGGAGCTGAATGAGAAATATCCATCTCTGCTTCGCGGCGCGCCTATGGGAACGGCGGCAAAGTTCGTTGCAACACAGTATCTTGGCGTGAACATTTTTGACGACGGCGATTTTGCCTGCCTGCAGATACCTATGGAGTATGACGTTGGAATAGTGCTTCCTCTCGATAAGGCAACGCTTATAAAGAGAGCGCACAGAAGAAATATT
>JAZSJO010000145.1:0-23941 GCA_045534365.1 Eubacteriales bacterium | reverse complement strand
AAGCTCTTGACCTCGCCCGCCTTGAATGCCGAGACGACGTCAGAGTATTTCATATCTACGCCGGTCTGTCTGAAGAGCAGAGCGCATACGAGCACTACCGCGGCTATCAGCAGGACGTAAAATATAATGTGTTTAACGCTTTTTTTCATTTATGTCCTCCGAATTTAATTGAAAACGAATCGTCACCGTTTATTATATGCCTCAAAACAAGGTAAAACTTCGCGTTTTCAAAATATTCTCTTAATAAGAATAACATTTGAATGTTATATCTGTGTTATGGCAATGTGAAGTTTGCCTAAATTTCAGAATTTATTTTGTGTAGACCTCGCGCTTGAGTATTCCCACGTAAGGGAGATTTCTGAATCTCTCGTCGTAGTCGAGACCGTATCCCACGACGAACTCGTCCTCGATCACCTTGCCGCAGTAGTCGGGGGTGAAGGGAACTTCGCGGCGGGAGGGCTTGTCAAGAAGTGTTATACAACGCACGCTGTTGGCGTTTCTGTTCTTAAGAAGCTGGGTAAGACGCGAGAGCGTACGTCCGCTGTCGACGATATCCTCGATTATAAGCAGGTCGTAGTTTTCAAGATTTTCTCGCATAAGGTCGAGGTGTATCTTTATCTCGCCCGAGTTCTTGGTGCCCGCGCCGTAGGACGAGACCTTCATAAACTCGAGCTCGAGGGGAAGATTTATCTTCTTGATCAGATCGGAGGCAAATAACATAGAGCCCTTGAGTATGATAATGACCACGAGCGGCTTTTTTGAGCTTGCGTAATCCTTTTCTATCTGTCCTGCCAGAGTCGACGTTATCGTGTCAAGCTCTTTTTCGTCTACGAGAATTCTTTCAACTTCTTTTATCATGATTTTTCCTCCGAAACAGTCTTTTTATATATCGTTATAGTGTAATTCGCGCTTTTTTCTTGCGAGCGCACCGGATCGGCAACGGCGCATAGAGGCGCGTATATTATTTCGTTGCTTTTTTTGATCACGGGCAGATCTTCTCTGTCGCGCAAGGGAACTTTTTTGTCGCACATCAGCTTTTTGAGTCTTTTGTGCATACCGTTATCGACTATCAGGTCGCCCTCGCGTCTGTTTGACGCCGAAATTTCTCTCACGTCGTCGAGATACAGAGTTGCGCTTGAGTAAAGCTCGTATTTTTCGCCGCCGAGCGTTATATTCGATTGCGGATCTGCGGCTTTTGAGATCAGAACTGCGAATGGAGTGCCTTTGATCATATTTTCTCCCTCGCAAAGCACTTGCTCGTAGTCAAGGGAGCTTTTGTTGCCAAGCTCTCTTTCAAAGGAGAGCTTTCCCTCGCGAAACACCGCCGACACGCCGTCGGGGAGCGAGATCGAGCCGTTTCGTCGGGTTTGGGCAAAGTAGAGAGTGTCGTTTACATGGACCGTCTCAAGCGTCGCGTCCGAGACCTTTTCAAAGGCAAGGCGCAGGGCTCTTTTCGATACCGATATATGACACGAGAGCAGGGAAGAGACGTCGATCGTATCGCCTTGCCCCAAAATGAAGCTTTTTGCCTCGTTTGCTATAAATTCATCGTCCTCTCGAGCCGCGAGCGACAGACGAAGCGAGCTTTTTTCGGGCGAGCCGAAAAGCGAACGTAGCTCTGGAAGCACCTTGTGTCTGATGACGTTTCTCGTGCAATCGTCTTCGAGATTGGTGCTGTCGGTAACGTATTCTATACCGTTTTCCTCGCAAAAGCTCAATATTTCGGATTTAGTTGCCGAGAGAATGGGACGAACGATGATCCCTCCCTCAACTCCGTCGAATCGGCGCGCTTCGGGAATGCCGCAGATGCCCGATATGCCGCAACCGCGGCAAAGGTTGAATATCTGTGTTTCAAGATTGTCGGTCGCGTTGTGGGCAGTCGCGAGTATTCGAATGCCCGTTTGCTTCATGATCTCGGCAAAAAAGCCGTATCTTGCCTCTCTTGCCTCGGCTTCAAGGCTTCTGCCCGAGCTTTTTGCAAGCGTTGGTATATCCGTTTGCTTCACGAACAGCTCAACTCCAAGACTCTCGCACAGCCTGCGGCAGAATTTTTCGTCGCGCAGGGCTTCGTTTGAATATTGCTCCGTCCTGATGCCGTGATTGACGTGCGCCGCGTACAACTTGAAGCCTATCTCGTCTCTCGCTCGGCAAAGCAGACTCAAGAGAGCCGAGGAGTCCGCGCCGCCCGAAAGGGCGATGAGGATCGGGGCGCTTTCGTCCGTCGCGGACAGCTTGTGAGGACTTTTGTAAAAATTCGGCAGATTCATTTGCATTGAATTTCTCCGATTGATTTTTTGATTTATTGAGGAGTGGTTTCCGCGTTTGCAAGCTCTCTGAAGAGCGTGTAGCGTCCCGTCCAGCCGACCTTGACCGTATCGGTAGAGCCGTGACGGTTTTTGGCAACTATTATTTCAGCCACATTCTGCTCAGTGTCGGAGGCGACGGTGTCACCGCCCTCGGCGTTCTTGTAATATTCGTCGCGGTAAAGGAAGATGATTATGTCGGCGTCCTGCTCGATAGATCCCGATTCACGAAGGTGAGCCATCATAGGACGCTTGTTGTTCTGCGATTCGGTGCCTCGGGAGAGCTGTGAGCAGCAGATCACGGGTACGTTAAGCTCTTTTGCGAGTATCTTCAGCGAACGGGAGATCTCGGAGACCTCCTGCGTTCTGTTTTCTATCTTCTTGTCGGATTGCATAAGCTGGAGATAGTCTATGACCACGAGACCGAGATTGTCGACTCGTCTGAGCTTTGCCTTCATTGCCGAGACCGTGATACCCGGGGTATCGTCGATGAGGATATCGCATCCCGAAAGAGATGATGCGGCCTGAGCTATGTGGTGCCATTCCTCGGTCTTCAACTCTCCCGTACGCAGAGAGTAGCTGTCGATAAGCGCCTCGCTGGAGATAACTCTGCTGACGAGCTGCTCGGCAGACATCTCGAGAGAGAATATGGCAACCGATTTTTTCGTTTGCTTTGCAACGTTCGTGCCTATGTTAAGACAGAACGACGTCTTACCCATACCGGGGCGCGCGCCGACTATTATAAGGTCGCTGTTTCCCATTCCTGCAAGCACGCGGTCGAGGGAACGGAAGCCCGTAGCGGTTCCCGCAGAGCTTTCGGGATCGGTGCGGAGCTCGTCAAGGTGCGCGTAAAGGTCGGTAATGACCTCGCGGATATGACGGAAGTTTTTGGTCTCGCGTCCCTGAGTTATAGCGTAGAGCTTGCTCTGCGCCATTTCGATGATCCCCGAGACCTCGTCCTGCTCGGAATACGCCTTGTCGGACACCTCGTCGCACATGCCGATAAGCTGACGGAGTATGCTCTTGTCCTTGACTATCTTGGCGTAGTCCTTTACGTTTAGTGCGTTGGGAACGGTCTGCGCTATGACCTTTATGTACTCCTCGCCGCCCGATTTTGAGTATATGCCCTTTTTGACGAGCTCGTCGATAAGGGTGACGAGATCTATCTGGCTGTTGGTGATAAAGAGCCCGTGCATAGCGAGATATATCTGCTTGTGCTCCTCAAGATAAAAATCGTCTGAGGAGATGATGTCGGCGACCTGATTTATAGACTGCGGGTCTATAAGTATAGAGCCGAGAAGCGATTGCTCCGCTATTGCCGAGAACGGGAGCTTTCTGATTATATCTTCAGCCATATTATTTACCTTCCGAAACTACTACCTTGAGCTTCGCGCTGACCTCGGGATATACCTTGACCTCGACCTCGTACGTGCCGTATGCCTTGATATTCTCGGGGAGCACGAGCTTTCTCTTGTCTATCTCTATCTTGTGCTGCTCGGCGAGCTTTTCGGCGATATCCTTGGACGTTACCGAGCCGTAAAGACGGCCGTCGACGCCGGAGGTAGCGTTGATCTTTACCGAGAGAGTGCCGATCTTTTCCGCGAGAGCCACGGCGGCTGCCTTTTCTTCCTTAAGGCGGAACTGCTTTGCCTCCTCCTTGCTCTTGTTTTCGCTCATGACCTTTGCGTCTGCGGCGATAGCAAGCTTTTTGAGGAAGAGAAAATTGCGCGCGTATCCGTCGGATACCTCTACTATCTGGTCTTTTTTGCCCTGACCTTTAACGTCAGCTAAAAGTAATACTTTCATCGTTTT
This sequence comes from Eubacteriales bacterium, assembly GCA_045534365.1. Lineage (GTDB taxonomy): Bacteria > Bacillota > Clostridia > Oscillospirales > CAG-272 > SVTX01. Next base: position 19,826 of record JAZSJO010000145.1, on the reverse strand, counting down.
ATCTCCTGAATCGTTTTGTTTTTTAGTGTATTTTTGTTTTTTTAAAAAGGTTGGTTGCTCCCGACGGATCAGCTCTGCTTTGAGCGGTGATCGTATTCGAAATAATCGTCGATAGCGTCCTTGAGCATCTCGCAGGCCTTGGTAAGACTTGAATTATGCACCTGCGCTCCCGCGATATCAAAGTGTCCGCCGCCCTTGAGTCTCTCAAGAATGAGCTGAACGTTGATAGTGCCCTTTGAGCGTCCCGAGACCACGACATCGTTATCCATACGCACCAATGCGAAGGAGGCCTGAACGCCCTTTATCCTGAGCAGCTTGTCTGCGACCTTTGACGCGACTACTCTGTCCTCGGGGGTGGAGGGACGGTCGACCGACATCCATGTTATAGCTATGCAATCGCGGTATATTCTCGCCTTTGATTCAAACTCGCCCGTGAGCATAAGCTCCTCAAGGCTCTCGTTGAAGAATTCGCGAACGACGCCTGTGTGCGCGCCGCAGGAATAGAGATAGTACGTTATCTCAAAGGTCTGCGCGCCCGCGTTTCTCGTAAAGTTATTAGTGTCGAGCATGATTCCCGAGAGAAGCACCTCTGCCTCCTCCTTGTGAAGCGAGCCTGCGAAGCGGCTTCTGAAGAGTATCTCGGCTACTATCTCGCTTGCCGAGGATTTCGTCGCCTCGATAAACTGTAAGAAGGGATCGAAGGGAAGAGCCGACGCGAGACGGTGGTGGTCAAGCACGGCGATAGAGGGCACCGTCTGTACGAGCTCGGGAGCCTCGTATATAGTGGGGTTGTTAACGTCGCACAAAAGAAGCACGGTGTCGCTCGAAACCAGATCCTTCGCTGCCTCACGCGTTATGAATATGTCCTCGTAGATATTCAGCGGCTCGAGCTGAGCGAAGCAGGTGGCGAAGCTTTCTGTGTTTTTATTCACTACGATATGCACCGAGGGCATTGACGAGACGTCGTCCTTGTATTCGTCCTCAAGGACCGCCATTGCGAAGCGCGCCGCACCTACGCAGGAGCCTATAGAGTCGAAGTCGGGATTGGTGTGCCCCATGATAAGCACGCCCGAGGAGGCGCGTATCTTCTTTTCAAGTATCTCGCCGCTGACACGTGAGACGATAGCGGTGTTGTTTTCAATGGTCTTGTGCGTTCCGCCGAAGAAGACGTAGCCCGCGCTATCCTCGCGTCTTATTGCTACCTGATTTCCTCCGCGTCCTATAGCGATGTTCAAGGCGTCGCTCGCCGCCTTTTCCTTTGCCTTGAAGCTACCCTTGATAGCGGCTATTCCCATCGATACCGTAACGGGGAAGCTGTTGTCGCCTATCTTCAAGGTCATTATTCTTTGCTGGATATCGAAATCGTTGTTCATCTGTCTGTCAAGCTCACGCTTTGAGAAGATTGCAACGTATTTGTCGTTTTCGTATTCCTTGATAAAGCCGTTCATTTCGGCTACCCAGGATTTGAGAATGTTTTCTATTTCAACCGATGCCGAGCGGTAGTCTGCTCTGACGTATTGCGCCAGCTCCTTGAGATTGTCGAGAAGAATGTAGGCTACCACGGCGCTTTCGTTTTCCTCGCGCTCCGCTACGGCGAGCAGATCCTCGATGTCCTTGAAAACGGTGAAATAATAATTTTCACCGCGTATCTTGAATACGTAGGATTCGACCTCATAGCGTCTGCCGTCCGAAAGCTTTGTCAGAGGCTTTTCACGGCTCGATTCGTCACTTGGCTGGTCGTAGAAGGTCTCGTCGATGTATGCGTCGCGGTTCTTTGCGTTGCTTACTATCGTTTTGACCGAGACGGCGCAGAATTCGGAAAAATCAATACCGCTGACGGCGTTTCTGTATCCGAGGATGTCCTGGAGCGCGCCGTTCATTATCTTCACCCTTCCGTCACCGTCGATGATGGCGTAGGGAAGGTCGATTATGTATCTGAACATATCGTATATCTCGGTCTCTATCTGCTTGGCCTCAAGCTTTGCCTTGCGTACCCTTGCCGCCTTTACGGAATAGATTATGCAGATCGTACCCGCGGAAAAGATATACAGCGCGAGCACCGTGACGAATATCAGAGAAAGAGATGCCGCTCTTTCTTCATTTTTGAAGATCAGGTTGAGTACGACCATAAGAGATAGCAGCACCGCCGCCTCGACAACGCAGAAGACTATGGGAACGGTCAGATTGACGCTGAACCTTGCGGCGCGCCGCTCTTGCGAGACGCTATGACGACTTGTAGGTTTCTTATTCATTGTTCTCTCCTTTTCCGTAATGTTCTTTTGCCCATCTGTCGACCTGCGCGATAATTACCGCAAACGCGCCGACGAGAGCGAGTATCGTAATAAACGAAGAGGGAATGGTGAAGGCGGCTATTACTATTATTCCCGACAGCAGGATACCTGCAAAGCCGTGCCTTCTTGGCAGCTCAAGCGCCGTGGTAAGTCCCATATATATGAACAGGGGCGCGAGCATAGTATAAAGATTTGTTGCAACGATCGCGACGAACGATACGTTGGCGGAGGCGTCGGTCGTAAAGGAAAATACGTGAGCCAATACGAAAACTCCCGCCGAGACCGCGCTTGCGGTCATCGTCGTTGCTTTTTCGGTCACGAGATGAGTATGGCCGAAGGTCTCGAAGGCGCAAAGCTCTATCGCTTGCGCCAAATATGCGAATATAAGGCTTGAAGCGCACACGAGGCCGAGCGAAAGATTTATAAACGTGTCGATCGCTACTCTTACCTCTCGTAAAAGCGCCTCGGTGACCTCGACGTTTCCGAGCATGTTGAGATAGTATTCGATCAAGAATACTATCGTCTCGGCAAGGTCGTCGAAGGCGTGGGCAATGGAAGCCACGGTCAATTCACCGTAAAACGAATATATGAGATCTCCCGCAGAGAATACGACGATCAGAGCCATAACTCCTCCGCACAGTGCTATTCTCGTCGTCTTTTTCAGATCGGCGCGACTCGACACCGCCAAAGCTATTACGGGCGCGTATATGACGAGGGATGCGATCGCCTCCATGATATTAAGCGTGGCGAGATAGGATATAGCGAAGGATAATACGGGGAGGATCAAGGGAAGCAGTAATTTTCTTCCTCTTGACGCGCAAAGCATTGCCGCGCCGACTCCTACGGATATCACCGTCCCGAAGGCGAATGCGGGGAGGACGGGTGAGCCCGTCAACGATATCGTTATCAGAAGCACTATCGCGCAGAGGATCAACACGCGCGTTTTTCTGACCAAAAGCGCAAGAGAGACTGCGCAAAGGACGCATATTATCCACGAGATCGTCACCGCGTGAGGCGAAGCCAGAAGAAGCAGAGGAAGAGCAAGCGAGCTCGTCAGGACGGTAAGCGCGATAAGCGCGGATGTCATAGGACCGCGCGCCGTCTGATTTGCGGCTGGGTGAGACAGAGTAGCCTTGCGAAATCTGTAATTCAAACCGTCCATATTCGTTCCTCCTTCTTTAATATTCGCGTTTTCTGCCGCAAAGGCATACTTTCCACAATAACATTATATAATTATATCATATATTTGGTGCTTTGTAAACAATATTTGCGAATTTTTATATATTTTAATGTAAAGAACGCGAAAACGGGGAGCGGTTTTGTGTTAAAATGAGGATTTTTAGTGAAAAAATCAAAAAAATTGAAAAAAGGTCTTGCAATCGGTGAAAATATGTGATATAATCAGTAAGGTATAAGGTGTGCTTGAGTGGGTGTTAAAAATCCACTCAAAAGTTTTGTTTGGGCGTTTTTGTTTTGCGCCTCAGTATTTGAAAGGATACGCGAAGCTTATGAAAAATAACGGAAGCAAGAATATTGCCTCTGTCGTAAGAGAGCTTATTGAGCCTACGGCTGAGGAGATGGGCTATTACCTCTGGGACGTGGAATTCGTCAAGGAGGGAGCTGATAAATATTTGCGCATAACCATCGATAACGAGGAGGGCATCACCATAGAGGATTGCGAGAAGCTTCATCGCGCGATCGATCCTCTGCTTGACGAGGCCGATCCTATAAGCGAGGCTTACGTGCTTGAGGTCTCCTCTCCGGGTATCGAGCGCGAGCTTAAATATCCCGAGCATATAGACGCTTGCGAGGGATGGGACGTTGAAGTCAAGCTTTACGCTCCGAAAAACGGCTCCAAGTCGTTTATAGGCGTTCTTAAGGGATACGACGACGGCGGAAATATCGCGGTAGAGATAAACGGCGAGACCGTTGCCTTCAAGCCCGAAGAGATAGCGAAGATATCGACCTACTTTGACTTCGGCAAATAACTTTTGAAAAAGATTTGAAAGGATAATATATCAAATGAACACGGAATTTTTTACAGCGCTTGAGCTTCTTGAAAGAGAAGAGGGTATTCCTCAGGATTATATGATCGAAAAGATCGAGGCGGCTCTCGTGTCGGCTTTCAAAAAGGAATACGGAAACAATACCAACGTAAGAGTCCACATCGATCCTGCAAAGAAGGACGTAAGAGTCTATCAGCAGAAGGAGGTCGTTGAGGAGGTCGAGGATCCTATGACTCAGATATCTCTCGTTGACGCGAAGGCTATGAGCAAGAGAAACGTTCTCGGCGGCACCGTTGAGTTCGAGGTCAAGACCAAGAACTTCCGCAGACTCAGCGCAGGAGCTGCAAAGTCTGTTATCATTCAGGCTATCCGCGAGGGTAAGCACAAGGTCATGCAGGAGGCTTACGAGTCCAAGCGTGAGGAGATAATCACGGCTACCGTGCTCAAGATAGATTACGAGAGCGGAAACATAGTGCTTGACACGGGAACGGGCAACGCCGTCCTTCTCAAGTCCGAGCAGATCCCCGGCGAATATTATGAGGTCGGAGATAAGATAAAGGTATTCATCCAAGAGGTAAACAAGGAGCTTAAGGGTCCTCTTGTCACTCTCTCCAGAGTTCATCCCGGACTTGTCAGACGTATGTTTGAGCTTGAGATACCCGAGATCACAGACGGTATCGTGGTTATAAAGGGCGTTTCCCGTGAGGCGGGCTCGAGAACCAAGATAGCGGTATATTCCAGAGACGAGAGCGTTGACGCGGTCGGCGCTTGTATCGGTGCTCACGGAATGAGAATAGACAGTATTCTTGATGAGCTTGGCGGCGAGAAGATAGATATCGTCAAGTATAGTGAGGATCCCGAGGAATACGTTACCGCGGCTCTCTCTCCCGCAACCGTTCTTTCTGCTGAAATGGAGAGCGAGAGATTCTGCAGAGTTACGGTTTCTCCCGACCAGCTCTCTCTTGCCATCGGTAAGGAGGGACAGAACGTTCGTCTTGCCGCAAGACTTACGGGTGTAAAGATAGATATAAACGCAGAGGGACTCGAGAAGAATTCTCCCGTTACAGAATAAGTAAGAGCCTCTGTGAAAGGGGTAAAAATGGATAATAATAATCAGAAGACGCGCAAGATACCGATGCGTCAGTGTCTCGGATGTAACGAGCACCGACCGAAGCGCGAAATGATAAGAGTTGTAAGGACTCCCGAGGGCGAGATCGTTCTTGATACCGTTGGAAAGAAGTCGGGCAGGGGCGCGTATATATGCCCCGGGAAGACCTGCTTTTCAAAAGCAAGGAAGAGCCGCAGGATAGAGAACGTTCTTGAATGCAAGATCCCCGAGGAGATATACGACGAGATCGAAAAGAGCATCTCGGAGACGGAGAGCTAATATGGCAGACGAAAAGAATCTGCTTGGCATGATAGGTATGTGCAGAGGCGCGGGAAAAGCGGTGATCGGCGTACCTATGATATGTGAGCATCTTCGCAAGAGAGGCGTGAAAAGGCTTGCGGACGGGGATATCGATCTTCTCGTCGTTGAGGCGTCGGATACGTCGGATAACACTCATAAAAAAATAAGTGATAAGTGCATATACTATAACGTGAAACATATCAGGATCGCTTCGACTTGCGAAATTTTGGGTAGAGCAGTCGGAAAGAGCGCGGTGGGCGCCGTTGCGCTGGCGGACAGGAATTTTTGTCGCGCGGTGCTTGGAAAGCTCGAAAAGAATTGACATTAACGTCGCAGATAACCGGAAAGGTACAGGTATAATTTATGGCAGTAAAACCTCAGATTAAAGCAAACCAGCTTGCAAAGGACTTAGGTCTCAAGAGTAAGGATATCGTTGATATCATGGTGGGAAAGGGAATAGAGCTTAAAGCGCAGAAATCCCTTGAGCCTCATGAGTTCAACATCCTTTTTGACGCTCTCACGGCGGCTCATCAGATAGAGGGTATCGACGATTATATAGACGGAGTTACCTTTATTCCGTCAAAGCTTGAAAAGCCCGCAGAGCCCGTAGTGGAAGAGAAGACGGAGGCGTCCGCTCCCGAATCAAAGGCTCAGAAGCCCGAAAAGGCGGAAAAGGCTGAAGCCTCCGAAAAGCCTGCAAAGCCCGAAAAGAAGGATAATGCTGTCGAGACCGAGAAAAAGGCTCCCGTCGCTGCCAAGGCGGAGGCAAAGACAGAGGTCGCAAAGAAGGACGGCGAAGAAAAGGAAGCGAAGGCTCCCCAGATCAAGCCCGAGGCGCAGAAGAAGCCCGAGACTCCCGCAGTAAAGCCCACGCCCAAGGTGGACAGAGCGGAGGCTATCGCAAGAGCGGCTGCTATTGAAAAGGCGGCGCAGGAAAAGGCGGCGCAGAGAGCGGCTAACGAAACGAGACAGAGAAACGACTCCGATCGCCGTTCTCAGCAGGCTCCCCGTCAGGACAGACCTCAGCAGAACGGAAATCATCAGAACGGCTATAATAACAATCAAAACAATCAGAGACCTCGACAGCAATTTCAGGGTGCTGACAGATTCTCGAAGATGGGTACGCCCAATTTCGACAGACAGGCTAATCCTCAAAAGAGGGACGACCGTAAGCCTCAGAAGCCCCAGTTCAATAATAACAGAGGCGGTATGATGGATAAGGAGGATTTCATTCCTTCCGCTCCCAGAGAAAAATTCCAGCCTCAAATAATCACCCGCTCGCAGACTCCCAAGGGTGGCGACGGTACGAGCAAGAAGGGCGCGGCAAAGACGGTGGATATCCGTTCCTCCAACGTCGATCTTTCCAAATACGATGAAAAGCTCGACACCTTCGTATCCGAGAACGAGAGAGATCTTAGAAGCGGAAACAATCAGAAGCTCAAAAAGCAGCAGAATCAGAACAGACAGGAAAATACCTTCAACAAGGGCAAGAACAATAAGAAGGGCGGAAAGAACGAGTCCAAGACTCCCGTCACTATCATAAAGGGCCCCATTAAGGTGCAGATACCCGAGGAGATCATGGTAAGCGACCTTGCGGCTATGCTTAAGGTCACTACCGCCGAGGTCATCAAGAAGCTTATGCTTCTCGGCACTATGGCTACGGCTAACCAGACCATTGACTTCGATACCGCGGCTCTCGTTGCCGTTGAGTGCGGAGCAGAGCCCGAAAAGGCGGTCGTCGTGACCATTGAGGAAAAGCTCTTCGACGAGACCGAGGACAGCGCGGAGCAGCTTGAGGATCGCGCTCCCGTAGTCTGCGTAATGGGACACGTTGACCACGGTAAGACCTCTCTGCTCGACGCTATAAGACATACTAACGTGACCACCGGTGAGGCGGGCGGTATTACCCAGCATATCGGTGCTTACAGAGTTAAGATAAACGGTCAGGACATCACCTTCCTCGACACCCCCGGACACGAGGCGTTCACCGCGATGAGAGCGAGAGGCGCGCAGGCGACCGATATCGCGATCCTCGTAGTTGCCGCCGACGACGGTATCATGCCTCAGACTATCGAGGCTATCAACCACGCAAAGGCTGCGGGAGTTGATATCATAGTTGCTATAAATAAGATGGATAAGCCCACGGCTAACCCCGACGCTATCAAGCAGGAGCTTACCAAATACGATCTCGTTCCCGAGGAGTGGGGCGGCGACGTTATCTGCGTTCCCGTATCTGCTCTTACGAGAATGGGTATAGAGGATCTTCTTGAGAACGTGCTTCTCGTTGCGGAGGTCAAGGAGCTTAAGGCTAATCCTAACCGTCGCGCGAAGGGTATCGTTATCGAGGCGAAGCTCGACAGAGGTCGCGGTCCCGTGGCTACCGTGCTCGTTCAGAACGGTACGCTCCATAACGGCGATATAGTTATCGCGGGTACTGCGGTCGGACGCGTAAGAGCTATGACCGACCATAACGGCAAGCAGCTCAAGATCGCAGGCCCCTCCGTTCCCGTTGAGATAATCGGTCTTGCCGAGGTTCCAACCGCGGGCGACGAATTTGCGGCGGTCGAGGACGAAAGAATGGCAAGAGAGCTTGCCAATCAGAGAAAGGACAAGGCGAAGGAAGAGTTCTTCAAGGCAAACGCGAGAGCTAACCTTAACGATCTGTTTGCTCAGATCAGCGAGGGCGTTAAGGATCTTAATATCATCGTCAAGGCGGACGTCGTAGGCTCTGCCGAGGCAGTTAAGCAGTCTCTGGTTAAGCTTACCAATGAAGAGGTCAGAGTCAATGTTATTCATAGCGCGGTAGGAGGAATTACCGAGGGCGACGTTACGTTTGCCGCGGCATCCAACGCGATAATCGTCGGATTTAACGTCCGTCCCGATAAGGTTGCGATAGACAGCGCCGAGAGACAGGGCGTTGATATGAGAACCTACAGAGTCATCTATCAGTGCATCGAGGAGATCGAGGCGGCTATGAAGGGAATGCTTGCGCCCAAGTTCAGAGAGAATCTGCTTGGACACGCCGAGGTCCGTCAGACCATCCACGTTCCCGGTGTCGGCACTATCGCGGGCTCTTATATCCTTGACGGTAAGATAGCAAGACACGCGCAGATAAGAGTCGTGCGTGACGGTATCGTTATCTTCGAGGACAAGATAAGCTCGCTTAAGAGATTCAAGGACGACGCGAAAGAGGTGGCTCAGGGCTACGAGTGTGGCGTCGGACTTGAAAAGTTCAACGATATCAAGGAAGGCGATATACTTGAGGCCTTCGTAATGGAAGAGATAGAAAGATAATTTATCCCGGTGAAATGCAGGGCGCCTCGGATTCCACGATGGGAATCCGACACCCTGCGCGTTTTTATTTCAACCGATTTATAACGGTTGAAAATCAACGGAAGCTTTAACGACGATTGTAAGGAGGTGAGAAAATGACCTTTGAAAAGTCCTGCGGCGCAGTTGTGTTCCGCAACGAAAGAAGAGACGGAAATCTTCAAAGATACGTGCTTATGATAAAGCATACGGCGGGAGGACACTATTCCTTCCCGAAGGGGCACGTGGAAGCGGGAGAGAGCGAGAAGATGACCGCGGAAAGAGAAGTCAGAGAAGAGACTGCCGTGAGAATACACATCAACGAGAAATTTCGTCAGCCCGTTTACTACAGGCCGCGCCCGAACGTAAAAAAAGAGGTCGTATATTTTCTCGCCTTTACGAGACAGACCGAGATAAGCCCGCGACCGGGTGAGGTCGAGGAGGTAGCCTGGATACCCGTAGAGAATGCAGGCGCGCTTCTTGCTCACGATAACGACCGCCGCGTGCTGTCTCTGGCGATAAAGCATATAAACGAAAAGAGATAAAAAAGGTTCTTGTTGAAAGAGCCTTTTTGTTGGTTTGTGTTGACTTTTTGTGTGATGGTGTGATATAATTATTTATATTTCAGTAAGAGGCGCTTTTTATGAAGATAGTCGTAGCAATAGATTCATTTAAGGGTAGCTTGTCTTCTCTTGAGGCGGGACGGGCGGTCAGGGACGCCGTTTTGTCTCTCGAGAAAGAAGCCGAGGTGGAGGTCTGTCCTCTTGCCGACGGCGGTGAGGGTACTGTCGACGCGCTTTACGCGGGACTTGGCGGCGCTCTTGTGGAAAAGACGGTGACGGGGCCGCTGTGCAGACCCATTGCGGCAAAATATTGTATTTTATCCGACGGAAAAACGGCGGTCTTGGAGATGTCTGCGGCGGCAGGGATAACGTTGTTGTCAAGAGACGAGCTTGATCCGATGAAGACCACGACCTTTGGCGTGGGCGAGCTTATTGCCGACGCGATAAAGAGAGGGTGCACGAGTTTCATGATCGGAATAGGCGGAAGCGCGACCAACGACGGCGGCGCGGGAATGCTTCAGGCTCTTGGCTACGAGCTTCTTGATGCTGACGGCTTGCCGATCCCTTTTGGCGCGGCGGGCCTGGAGAGGCTTTCTTGTATAAAATGCGATAACGCATTGAAGGAGCTTTCGTCCTGCAGATTCAGAATAGCCTGTGACGTTGACAATCCTCTTTGCGGCGAGAGAGGCTGCAGCGCGGTCTACGGCCCGCAAAAAGGCGCGGACGAGCAAAACGTTCGCTTGATGGATCTCTGGCTGAAGCAATACGCCGAAAAGACGAAAGAGGTATTTCCTCTTGCCGATCCCGATGCCGCGGGCGCGGGAGCAGCGGGTGGCATAGGCTTTGCTTTTATGGCTTATCTTAACGCGACGCTCGAATCGGGAATCAAGATCGTGATAGAGGAATCGGGGCTCGAAGAGAAGGTAAAGAGCGCCGATATCGTGGTCACGGGCGAGGGAAGACTTGACGGACAGACCGTTATGGGCAAGGCTCCCGTAGGCGTTGCGAGATTGGCAAAGAAATACGGTAAAAAAGTTATTGCCTTTTCAGGTATCGTTGCCGACGACGCAATACTTTGCAACGAGCACGGAATAGACGCCTATTTTCCGATACTCCGAAGAATAAGTACGCTTGACGAGGCGCTTGATAAGGAAAATGCTCGTAAAAATCTGTTTGATACCGCAATTCAGGTATTCAGATTGCTTTTGCTTTGATTTCGGTACAAAATGGTATAAAATAAATTAATTATGAAAACGGTGGATACAATGAACGATGAAAAAGCGGTCGTTTTCGACCTTGACGGCACTCTGCTTGATTCTCTCGAGGATCTGACAGACGCGGTCAATCATATTCTTGAAAAAAACGGATACGCAAAAAGAAGCCTTATGGAAGTCAGGAGCTTCATCGGCAACGGCGCAGCTAAACTTATAGAATTCTCTCTTCCCGAGAAGCTTGACGACGATAAATTCAATGCTATACTTGAGGATTATAAGGAATATTACAAGGCACATTTCGATATAAAAACGCGCCCTTACGACGGCGTGCTTGACGTATTGAAGGATCTTAAAAGACGCGGAATATATACCGCGGTGGTCTCCAATAAGCCCGACGCATCTGCAAAAAAGCTTTGTAAGCAATATTTTGGAGAGCTTATCGATTTTGCGGTGGGTGACAGAGCCGATATATGCCGCAAGCCCTCGGCTGATCCCGTAAATCTCGTTCTCAATACTCTCGGTTGCGATAGAGCCGTGTTCGTGGGCGACTCCGAGGTCGACTTTGAGACCGCGAAAAACGCGGGTCTGCCCTGCGTAAGCTTGACGTGGGGCTTCAGGGACAGAGATATTCTTGAGGGGTGCGGCGCTTGTTGCTTTGCCGATACCGCCGACGAGCTTGAAGCGCGGATATTGGAGCTTTTGGGAGAAAAAGACGATGCTGCCGAGTGAATTCAGAGAGCGAATGGAGGCTTTGCTTGGCGACGAGGCGGAGGCTTTCTTTGCCGAGCTTGAAAAAGCACCCGTCAGGGCATTCCGCGTAAATCCGATAAAGCTTTCGGTCGGGGATTTTGAAAAAGTCGATCCCACCATTGACAGAAGAAAAGCAAATTTTCCCGACGTTGCCTATTATACGGAGGAGCGGTTTCCGGGAAGTCTGCCCTGTCATCACGCGGGGATGATATATATGCAGGATCCGTCTGCGATGGTCACGGTCTACGCGACGACGGTCAAAGACGGGATGCGAGTCTTGGATTCCTGCTCTGCTCCGGGCGGTAAAACCACGCAGCTTTCGTCCTTCGTCGGAGATGACGGAGTCGTGGTTGCCAACGAATACGATACCAAGCGATGCAGAATATTGCAAAGCAACGTTGAGAGAATGGGATGCAGAAATACCGTTGTCGTCAATCTTGACACGGCGGTGCTCGCAAAGGATTATCCCGAGACCTTTGACATCGTCCTTGCCGACGCGCCCTGCTCGGGCGAGGGTATGTTCAGAAAAAACAGCGGCGCTATCGACGAGTGGAGCGAGGATAACGTGCTTATGTGCGCTGAGAGACAGCGCGAGATACTTACAAACGTTCAAAAATGCGTAAAGACGGGCGGTAGGCTCATATATTCCACCTGCACCTTTTCTCTTGAAGAGAACGAGATGAACGTCGATTGGTTTTTGGAGACCTTTTCGGAGTTCGAGCTTTGCGAGGTCGCCTCGTGTCTTAAGGAATTGACCGCTGACGGCGTGAATTTTGAGGGCTGTCGTCACGATATGAGCAAAACGAGACGGTTTTATCCCCACGTTTCTCACGGAGAGGGGCAGTTTATAGCCGTTTTTGAGAAAAAAGGCGTTTGCGAAGATAGTGGCGCGAGGAAGGATAAAAAGGGCAAGAAAAAGGAATTTTTGAAAAGCGCGAGGGCGGATACCGAGACTTTGGAGCTGGCGAGAGCCTTTCTTGAAGAGAATCTTGAAAATACGCCCGCGCAAAAGCTTGTATGCCTGAACGGATACGCGTATTTGAAGCCCGATATAGCTCTTCCCGAATACGGAGTCTTTACGGCGGGCGTCTGCGTTGGTGAGAATGCGGGGAAGAGGATCGTTCCGCATCATCAGCTTTTTTCTGCGTACGGAGACCTTTTCAAAAGAAAGGTTATGCTGAAAAGCGAGGATAAAGAGACCTTTGATTATCTCAAGGGGCTTGAAATAAAGGTGGACGGAAGAGCTTTCTGCGCCGACAAGCCTGACGGTTGGGCGGCTGTAATCGTCGACGGTTGCGCCCTCGGAGGCGGCAAAATAAGCGGAGGAATATGTAAAAATCACTATCCGAAGGGCTTGAGAAATAAACAGTAAATAGAAAAATAAACATATGATTTAAAAAATGTGCGTTTTGGAGGGCAAAATGGCTAACGAAAGGATTTTTGGGATGGGTTTTCATCACGTGGCGCTTCGTACCGCTTGTCTTGAAAGATCGCTTGAATTTTACAAGGGACTCGGAATGAAGGAGATAGTGCGTTGGGGCGAGGGCGTGCTTGAAATAGTTATGCTTGATATCGGCGACGGCGGAAGATTGGAGCTTTTCGCAAACAGAGGAGTTGACTATCCCGCGGAGGGCAGATGGCAGCATTTTGCCGTGTACGCCGAGGACGTTGAGGAGGCTTATTCTCTCGCGCTTCGTCTGGGAGCAAAATCACATACGCCGCCCAAGATCGTTCCGCTTGACGACGCGAAGCCGCATCCGATAGCTATTCAGGTGGCGTTCGTGGCGGGGCCTGACGGCGAGCTTCTTGAGTTCTTCAAGCAAGTAAAATAAACGAAAAAACCGTTGCATCGCAACGGTTTTTTACTTATGAGACGTCATCTGACGGTGGAATACGGAGGGATATATCCCGTGATTGACGATAGGGGGTATATCCTTGAGCCTACGTCGATCACAGAGCCGGGATTTACGACGCTGCAAGCGCCTATATTAACTCCGTCGCAGATCACCGAGCCGAGCTTTGATCTCCCCGACAGGTATATCCCCTCGGGCATATCGAACGAAACGTTCAGCCCGTCAAGACGAGTGTCGGGAATCATAACTCCCGAGCCAATAACGCTCTCGTATCCGAGTATGGAGGAGAGTAGCTCGTTGTTGCCGCAAAGTCTTGATTTGTCAAAGGTTATGCTGTTTTTGACCACCGAAAGCTCCGAAATATGCGAAAAAGCGCCGATGACCGAGCATTCAACGTGAGAATAGTGGCATATTTTTGCGCCGCCGCAGATAATGACGGGCGCGGTCAGCTTTGCGGTTGGAGAGAGGTAGGCGGATTGATGCACCCATACGTTTTCCGCAATCTCGTCGTATTGATCGTAGGGAAGCTCTATTCCTCGCGCCTTTATATGTGAGGAGATACGGTTGATGACGTCCCACGGGCGCGTTCTGGAGATGAAGTACTCCGCCATGACCGTTCTGGACAGGTCTAATACGGGTCTCGTGCGCTCGTTTTCTGAAATCTTTGCGGTTGTGACCGATCTTTTGTTTTTTTCAAGCATTTTTTGCTCCTTTAAGGCTTTTTTTGATTGTTGCCCTTTTTGCTTGACTGTAATCGAAGCGCGATATATGCGTAGAAAAAAGAAGGGAAATCTTTTGCATCTTGCACAAATAAAATAAACCAAAGATTTATAAATCAACCCAAAATAGAGATTTTTTTGACGAAACGTATCGGTATTTGCTTGCCTTTTGCCGCGCGAAAAAATATAGAAAATTTTTTACTTGACAAGCAAAAAAAAGAGTGATATAATAATAATGTATATAATGGTCTAAAATCCCGTCGTAATGCCGAATATCGACGGTTTTTTATTCCAAAGAGCTTTTTCGCGATCCCCATAAAATATTTTTTTCAAGGAGATAAATATGAAAACTTCAGCGATTTTTAAAAAATCAATGATTTTCGCCATTTCGGTCTTGCTTGTCTTGCTGACTGCTTTTGCGGCTATACCCGCGTTGGCGGCAGAAGATGCGCAATTCACGGTTGGCGAAACAGAGTGTGACAGCTTCGACGAAGCCGTTGCTGCCGCCGTTGAATCGGGCGAGGCTATAACGCTTCCTGCTGATACGAGCGTTAAGGTGGATCCTTACCTGACCTTCAAGGTCAATAAGAACGGATGCGCCTTTGCGGTCACCACCGAGCAAGGCTACTTGGTGAAGACGATAGAGAACCGTGACGGAACGATCACGGTCACCTCGTATAAGGATCAGGGCGAGAGAATTTCGGCTATGAACCTGGTTCTTTCGGGAACTATAGCTATGAAGCTGTATTTCACCGATCTCGGCGTTCTCGAAACGGACGCAGATGCCTATATGAAGGTCACGATACCCCAGCAAAAGGGTGTTCCTGACAGGATCATCAAGGCGTATAAAAAAGATTTCGATGTTGACGAGAAAAACAGATACGTGCTTACCGTGAATCTTGCGGCGGCGCAGCAGACCGACACGGTCTCTCTGCAGGTAGTCAACGCAAATGGAGATAAGCATAACGGCCGCACTCAGGTAGGACGCGTGCGTCAGTATTCTATCAGAGACTACGCGGATATAGTCCTTAGCGAACCTGACAGGTATTCCAAGTCCGTTGCGCCCGTAAAGGCGATACTTAACTACGGCGCGTACGCTCAGACGTTCTTCGATCATAACCGAAACGACCCTGCAAACGAGGGTGTTTACTATGAGAGTAACCCCGTTGACGCGATTGAGAATATTTACGACCCTATAAGGAGCGTAGTAACGAAAAAGGAAACAGAGAGCCTGGTAGCAAAGGGCTTTGACGTCGTGCTTGATTCGGACACGGGCTTGAAGTTCCTCTTCCTTGCGGATGATGATCTTGAAATATCCGAGGCGAAGGCAACTATAGAATGCCTTAACAATAGGATCGGGCTTAAAAATGAAGAGGTCAATATAACCTACGAGGGAACGGAGAATGATAAGCAGATATGGCAGGTTGCTATCTATAACATCCCTGCTTACGCTCTTGACGCAAACTTTGAGATAACCGTGACGTGCGGAGAACACTCCGCGTCGGTTACCGCGAGCGCGCTTCACTACATATACAAGGTTCTTGATGAATCTAAAGACGATAATTTGAAGAATACCGTCAAGGCTCTCTATCAGTACTACCTTTTGATGAAGGAGATCAGAAGAGAGACCGTCATCGGTAAGCCTACGGCTGCAAATTGTACTCACGTATACCATAAGGAAGTTGTCAAGGCTGCTACTTGTACCGAGGAAGGAGAGTACTATGAAGTATGCTCCCTTTGCGGAGAAAAGGGCGAAAGCGGTGCAATTGACCCCAACGGCGTGTGTACAAAGCTCCTGCGTGATGCTATGCCTGCGACCTGTACCGCAAGCGGTTGGGACGCTTATCAGGAATGTACCGCCTGCGGCACGTTGTACAATACGAACGATGTGGTCATCGCGGCTATTCCCGTAGTTGAGACTTCTCATGCGTACGGTGATTGGTCTGAATTCGTCGAGAAGAACGGCGAATACTTTGAGTCCGCGCAGTGTACGGCTTGTGGCGAGGCTATAGAGAGACCCGTAGCGTACGTTTACTCTCTTACCGTTAACGAAAAAGAGATCGCGGCTGATAATACCGTTGCGTATACCGTATACGATTACTATGAGAATGATGCGGCTCATACGCTTAAGCTTTCGGGCTACGTTGCGATAAACGGCGGTGTAGAAAAGTACGTTTACTCTCTTGACGGCGGAGAAACCTGGAATGACGTTACCGCTCCTGCAGCTCCTGCAACTATTACTCAAGTTGGCGAAAAGAGCGCTTCCAAAATAAGGAGTCTTGGTATTTCCGATTATGAGGAAGGCGTGGCTCTCGACGAATTCTCTATCGACGTCAGCAAAATTTATTACTCCGCGGACATTATACTTGCGGCTGTTCCCGCTAAGGATAACACGATCAGAATACCTTTCGCTACATTGAATAATATAGAGACCATCAACTTCAGTTGTAACCTTAAGGTGAAAGGAAGCGGAAACGACGCTGAGTTAACTATCGGTGGTAGGAATACTGTTATTCCTGTTGAAAATATTGCCGTAAAGTCAGACGGTAAGATATCTATGAGCAACTGGATAGTCTTTTCTCAAGGTATTGAAGCTTACGTTTATTCTATAGACGACGGCGAGACCTGGATCCCGTTCGATAATATGAGCGGCTTGAAAGACATTTTCTTCGATCTTGATAAGTCGCCGTACCAAAACCAATACAATCTTTGGCATAACGCCGTAAGACCTAACCTTAACCTTTCGGAGATTGCTTCCGATCTTCCTTCGACAGGCATCGACGCTTACCTTGAGGCAAACGAGCTGACCAATGCCGATATCTTCGGAAGTGATGAAAATGTTGCTATATCCAATACGTACGGTCAGAAGGGATATTCATACGCGTCGGGCAGATCTTTCACTCTTCCCGAAGATTTCATTAAAGCGCATTGCGGCGGTACTGCTGATAACGACGGTGTTGCTGATATTCGCATTGGTATCCAGTACAATGATAATATGAATAAAGAAAGAGTGCTTCATATTATTACTCTTGTTGATGTAACCTTTGAGCATGTAGCGAGCAACGAAGTTGTTTCCAATGAAAACGGTACTCACAGCTACAAGTGTAGTTGCGGTACGACTATTGTAGGAGAAGCTGAGGCTTGCTCTGCTGCCGATATCGTCTGGAATCCTGATGAGAATATATACGAGCGTAAGTGCAAATGCGGATACGTTGTAGAAACAACCTCTGCGCTCCTCAAGTTTGAGGGAGCGGAAATTAATGCCGTTGTCAAGGCTCCGGTCTCTTGTACGAATAAAGGAACCGTTACCGAGAACGGCTTGTCGTTTAATCGCTGGCAGGTTACCGAAGGCAAGACTACCGCTTACTTCAATATATACAGTGACGCTGCCAAGACTTACGTAACCGGTCAATATTTCTACGCTAAGTATAGAGTGATCAATTCGGGCACAACCACCACTCAGAAGTCTGGTAGCACGCTTGGATTCTATGCTAATACAAGCGGTTCGGTCAATGCTACGGGAAATGACAATGCAGGCACTACTACTATATATTGTGACGGCTGGGCAATAGTTATCAAGGATCTCAGCAGCTCCAAAACATACGTTCCTGATGCCGACGGAAAATATCGCGCGTCTCTCGTACGTTTCGACGTTAACAATATGAACTATGTTGAGTCCGATCCCGTTAATTATAATTACATCGACGTCGCGTACTTCGGCTTCTCCGATAGCCTTGAAGCTATTATGGCGGCTATTCCCGCGGATGACCAAGCTCTCGTTGCTGATAAACATACGCATACATGGTGTATAACTCAGCTCACCGAGAATGTAGGTGACTATACTCCCGACGCTCATCACTCTACAAAGTGCGCTGTCTGTGAGGAGGTAAGCTATTCTGCTCACAGCTACACGTCATCCGAGCAGACCAACGCGGGTCTCGTTTGGACTTGCGCCTGCGGCAAGACCGCAACTCAGGATGTCACGTCAACGTACGCAAAGCAGTTCTGGGATGCAACGACTCTTTCTAATGGCGGCGGATCAATTCCCAAAGGACAGTTTAACGTTGATGAACACGGTATGCCTTACGCAACGCTTACCGATGATGCCACCGAAACCTGTTGGACGATCATCAGTGGCAATACGCTTGATAAGGGCGATGCTCAGGTGGAAACAGGACAGTATTTCGTTATGAAGTACAGAACTACAGCCGGCTATGTAAATAATGGTAGGGCTTTCAGACTGTTCTTCGGCACCCGTAATTATACGAGCGCGGGATCGGGTGTTTCAGAATATACGTTGACTCTTAACAGAACCAATGATTGGAGTATTATCGTTGTCGATTTGTCCCAAAACGGTAAGGCTAACGACAGGTTCCTCCCGAATGACGACGGCACGTACCGAGCTACCCATATTCGTATCGACCCTTGGAGAGCAACTACTTCCGCGCCCTTCACCTCTATTGATATAGCTTATATTGCAACCTTTGATTCCTTGGAAGCTATAGGCAATTTTATGGGTGAAACCGAGGGAGAGATCACTCATAAGCTCGGTTATTATCCAACTTCCAATACAACTGCTGCCGTTGACTGCGTTTACAATGAAGCTAAGCCGCTCGATAGTGATGAGACCGTTGGCGAAGATACTTACACTTCTGCGCAGTATCACTCCAGACAGTGCATTATCTGTAATAAGAAAGAGTACATTCCTCACACCTTTGAAAGTGAGGAGATGGCAAACGGCATCAAGTACTCCTGCGATTGCGGTTATATAAATGAAGTCATTATAGCCGATCTTTCAAATTCGACTTTGTATTTTGACGCGATAGAGCTTCAGGCATATGATTCAATGACCGGTGTGGATTCTTCGGTTATTAAGGCTGAAAACGGTCAAGTCTACGCGAGATTGACCCCCTCTGTTGCAGACTGGCGTTTTGAATACGATATAAGCGGCAGCGTTGCTACAGGCAGATACGCTATAGTAAAGTACAGAGTAAATCAGGCTGAAAACGCTGAGACGGGTACTCATAGTATCACCGTTTGGTCCGCTACGGGAGCGACAGCGGATGCTACCGATGATAATAAATACGACTATAAGATCATAGATGACGGCAAATGGCACATCGTAGTACTGGATCTTGCTCAACATACGGGCTTCGATGCAGATGCCGATGGCAAGTATTACGCAAACTTCCTGTGTCTCGCTCCTTGGGGACAGGGCTCCACCGAAGCATACGGCGAAAGCTTTGACTTGGCAGGCGTTGCCTTCTTCGACGAGCTCTCTGAGGTTGAAGCAGCTCTCTTGCTCTCGGATATTAAGGCGTTGAAGAGTAATGACCATACCTGCATAACAACAGGCGTTTACACTCCTACCGCAAATAACGAGTTATCCACTCATAGCACACCCTGCTTTATCTGTGGCGGTTTTGTTACCGACGCTCACTCTTGGACTAAGGATGGCGAGACTGCGGCAGGTATTATCTGGAGGTGTAGCGTTTGCGGCAAGACCGCAACTCAGGATATCATACCAACGTACGCAAAGCAGTTCTGGGATGCAACGACTCTTTCTAAGGGTGGCAATAATATATCTGCCGGAACATTCAACTTTGAAAACGGTATGCCTTACGCAACGCTTACCGGTGATAGCACCGGAGACTATTGGACGATCATCAGTGGCAATACGCTTGATAAGGGTGATGCTCAGGTAGAAACAGGA
>JAZSJO010000074.1:0-2316 GCA_045534365.1 Eubacteriales bacterium | reverse complement strand
CAAAAATGCACCTTTTACTTAAACTTAACCACGTAAGCCTTACCGTCGTATTTATAGCTTACAAGGAATCCGTCGTCTGCTCTTGTGACCTTAACGTCCTTCGCCTCGCTGCCAAGATCGCACATCTTCTTGAATCTGCGCTTCTTTTTCTGATCGTAGGAAGCGGCGCTGTCGGTCATAATAAGCACCGACGTAAAGAGTCCCTCAAGGTTGGTAAGCACGTTTTGCTCGGCACTGTTAAGTCTGCCGTCAAGGAAGAATTCCTTGTCGTCAAGAGAGACGTGACAGGGTGCGTTAAGAAAGGCGCGCTTATTGAGCGAGCGACGGAATACTATATCGGCAGAAGCATTTCTGACCGAAACACCCTCGCGATAAAATCTTTGAGTATACGCCGCGGGCATATTGTTGGCTATCGCGTCACAGCTTATCGCACAATAGTCGGCAACGCCGAATGCGGGCATAAGAGGCGTGTGGTCGGCATACATCAGCTTACCGCCACAGCACTCGCGCAAGAACTTCATAGCAGAGCACATCCTCTCGCCTCTGCTCTTGCCGCTGCCTGCCGTAAGACCCGCAACGTAAAGATTATCGAGCTTGACCAAGTCGAAGCCCCACATATAAAGAACGGTATGCAACACCTCTCTTATATACTCGCGGACGTCTGCATTTTCAACGTCAAGCGCTATCAAATTGTTCTTAGCTCTCACGAAGCGTCCGTCGGGAGTGGTAAGCGCCCAATCCTTGTGCGCGGCAAATATCCTAGATCTTTCATCTGCTGTAAAGGGCGAGAGGCAAAGTCCCGACATAAGCTCTTCTTCCTTTATGTCGTCAACAAGCTCACGCAGACCTACGGGAAATCTCTTTTCATTAGGCTCAAGCCAATCTCCCGCCACGCAATACTCACCGTCGATAATAAAGACGTTGGGCTTTACGGGGAAGCAGGACTTGACCGCCGCAAGCTTATGAATGATTATATCCTCGTTGATGATATCGAGCTTTTTGGTAGAATAACCGACCAGCGCGGGCGCGGGATGATTCTCGCCCTTTCCAAGAGCCTCAAACCATTTATCAAAGACCTCGTCCTCGCTACCCTCGGCAAAGAATAGCGACATAGCATCATAGTCGTTAAAGCAATTCACACCCTCGATATCCTTATTTATCTTCAAGGTCGAGGTCTCGGCGTCGTACTTGAAAACGGTATATCCCGTGGACTCGTCAAGAGACGCGAAAAGTCTCACCTTATCGCCGCTTCTAAAATAGCAATACGAAAAGCCGTGAACGAGCCCGGGCTTATTTTTATATCTAACGATAGAATAGTCTCCGCCGACCATTTCGGAATAGATCTTCTTCGCGTATGCGGAAACTACGTCTATTCCCTTCATTTTTTCTGTAACCGTTCTTTCGCGACTCTCAGTAGCCGACTGAAATCCGTTCATAAATATCGTGTCACCCTCGTCAAGCTCGACGGGGATCAGCAGAGCGAGCGCGGCGGGGGCATAATCTGCCGTGATATTCAGGCAATAGATATTTTCATCGGATTTAACGCTGTATCGAGCGTACTTGGGATTTGTGGGGGTATCGGCAACTATGCCTTCGGGAGTATAATAGGCGGCAACCGCTTTTATCTTCAATTCCATAAAAACCTCCATAATTACAAATTCTATCTGTAATCATTTTATCATAAAACGCATAAAAAATCAACACATATATCAATATTTCGCCTTTGTTTTTCTCCCGACATATTCAAAATATCAAAAAGAAAATATTTTTTGAAAATTTTGCGTTTTGCTATTGCATTTTCCAAAAAAGTGTGATATAATGTTTTGTACGCGCCAAAAACGAGCTTTACAAGCATTCGTTTTTCGCATTGATTTTGACAATAATCTTTCATAAAACGATTTAAAAGGAGGTCGGAAAAATGGAAATAGTTTTCGGTATTATTCTTTTGGTATTGGCTGTAGCTCTCGTAGCTCTCGTTCTCTTCCAGTCCGGTAAGGACAAGAGACTTTCCGGTACTATCGCAGGCGGTGCTGAAACCTTCTTCGGCAAGACGAAGGGTACCGACGTCAGCAAGACTCTTTCAACGGTTACCGGTATAGTTGCAGCAGTATTTGCCGTTCTGGTTCTCGTTATGTATCTTATATTCTGATCTCGGTCGAAAAAGTCCGCTTATGCGGACTTTTTTTCTTGTCAGCTCTTCCCTGTTGACAAGAAAAGAGTTTTGTGTTACAATATGTTAGAATTCAGGGCAGGAACCAGACGGCAGTGTCTCCTTCTCGACATACTATCCGAGCAAAAAAACCCGTCAATCTCGAC
>JAZSJO010000006.1:0-5893 GCA_045534365.1 Eubacteriales bacterium | reverse complement strand
CTTATGCACCTTGCCCTGCACCTCTCCCGAGAAATTAAGGTCTATATCGGGAGACTTGTCACCGTAGAAGCCAAGGAAGGTCTCAAAGGAAGTCGGAGGCCAAGCGGTCTTAGGAAGACAATACTAATGGCCAACTCCTTGGCTCACAGAACGACATGGCTACGATCCGACTTCTTATGCACCTTGCCCTGCACCTCTCCCGAGAAATTAAGGTCTATATCGGGAGACTTGTCACCGTAGAAGCCAAGGAAGGTCTCAAAGGCTATGTGATGGCCGTCGGCGTTGAGCTTCGTACCGCACTTGGGACAGTTTTTATCGGGCAGGTCAAAGCCCGAGCCCGCCTTATCGGGATTGGAAAAGTCGTTATACTGACAGTTAGGACACCAATAATGAGGCGGCAGAGGGTTTACCTCGGAGATACCTGCCATTGAAGCTACGAAGGACGAGCCGACCGAGCCACGGGAACCTACAAGATATCCCTGCTGTTCACTGTACCAAACAAGCTTCTGCGCTATCATATAAAGCACTGCGAAGCCGTTTTTGATAATTGACGTAAGCTCCTTATCAAGCCTTTGCTCAACTATCTCGGGCAAGGGATCGCCGTACATCGATTTTGCTCTTTCGTAGCATATCCTCGTCAAGTCTTCCTCCGCTCCCTCCATATCGGGAGTAAACGTACCCTTGGGGAAAGGACGGATATCGCTGTCTATCATATCGTTTATGAGATTTGTGTTCGTAACGACGACCTCGTACGCCTTTTCCTCACCAAGATATGAGAATTCCTCCAGCATCTCTTCCGTTGTACGATAATAAATATGAGAATCCTTGTCGAAATCCTTGAATTTCTGACCTGCAAGCAATATCTTACGGTAAAGCTCGTCCTCATCATTCAAAAAATGCGCGTCGCAGGTAGCAACTACGGGCTTGTTGTATTTTTCTCCAAGCTCTACTATCCTGCGGTTGAAATTGCGCAGATCCTCCTCGTCCTTTGCCTTCTCATCGGCAATAAGGAAGCGGTTATTGGAGATGGGCTGTATCTCAAGATAGTCGTAGAAATTGACTATCTCCTCTATCTCAGCCTCGGGACGGTTGTCAAGGATCGCCGTGAAAAGCTCTCCCGCCTCGCATGCAGAGCCGATTATAAGTCCCTCGCGGTGCTTTTCAAGCTCGGTCTTGGGGATTCTGGGATTACGCTTATAATACTTCAAAAATCCGTAGGAAATAAGCTTATAGAGATTTTTAAGACCTATCTTATTTTTGACGAGAATGATCTGATGATAGGGCTTTAGATTGAGCGGGTTGGAGTTCGCGCTCATATCGCGCTTAAGCTGCTCAAAGCTCTTTATATCCTGCTCTCTCATAGATTCTATCATCTTGAAATAGATAGCCGCAAGCATTGCCGCGTCGTCGCAGGCTCTGTGGTGGTTAAAATCTCCAAGATGATAATACTCGGCAAGAGTATCAAGCTTATGCTTCTTGAGATCGGGATTTATGTATCTTGAGAGCGCAACGGTATCAAGATAGGGATTGCTGAATTCCATTCCGCACTCCTCGGCGGCATATCTTATAAAGCCCGTGTCAAAGCTCGCGTTATGAGCCACGAGAAGCTTGTCATCACCGCCTATAAAATCGAAAAAGCTTTTCAGCGCCTCATTTATTTTAGGCGCATCGGCTACCATCTCGTCCGTTATCGACGTAAGCTCCACTATATCCTGCGGAATAGGCATTTCGGGATTCACGAAGGTATTGAAGGTATCAACTATCTCTCCGTCGCGGATCTTTACCGCGCCTATTTCGGTAATTCTGCAATTCTGCACAGAAAGTCCCGTGGTCTCTATATCAAAAACTATAGTTTCAGCGTCAAAATCACGGTTATAGCTTCCGTAAATAGCACCCGCCGTGTCGTTAACGAAATACGCCTCAACACCGTATATGACCTTCTGACCTATCTTTTCCGACGCAAGCATCGCTTCCTGATAGCCCTGAACAGTTCCGTGGTCGGTAATTGCAACCGCAGGGTGTCCCCAAGCGTTTGCCTGCTTTACCGCCACGTCGGGAGGTATAAGCGAGTCCATATGAGACATATTCGTGTGCAAATGAAGCTCCACGCGCTTTACGGGCGCGTTATCAACTCTGCCAAGCTTCTTTATCTTGGCTATGTCGCTGAAATGGAACTGAAAATCCGTTCCCTCGGTCTTGTCCTTGCGAAGCTCCTTTTTAACATATCCCTTGAGCGCCAATACCGCTCCGTTCTTGACGCTTGCGGCTATCTCATCGGCGTCCTCGAGAGTGGCAAAGCGTTTCACCTCAACCGACGACACTCCGTCGGTCACCGAGAACGATATATTCATCTTATCTCCCGAGCGGGTAGGCTCTTGAGTATAATCAAATACGGTACCTACGATCGTTATATTCTTCTGAGGCTTGTCTATCGTTGAAACGGATACGGGGGTTATCGCAAACGGCTCACCGTAGACGAATTCGGGCGATGAGATATCAAAGGTCGAGTGTCCTATTTTGCAAAGTCCTTCGCTTATCTCGACTTCTATGCTTTCTCCGAAGACCGACGTCTTGCGTGGCAGCATCGCGCTCTCTGCTTCAGCGGCAGGGGCAGACGGAGTCATAGCTGCTCTGTGCTTTGCCTCTTCAGCCATTCGCTTATCAAAATCCTCAAACATACGCTCAAGCGAATTGTTACTTGCAAGGAATGCTTCATCGTTTGTATGTACGATATTGACCTTTATATTCAACCCGAATTCAGACATAATGATTCCCTGAATAACGTCGGGAGTTCTTCCGTCGTAAAGCAGCATAACGCCGTTTTCGGAGAAAGGTATTTCTATCGTTAATGTTTTGTCCTCGAGCTTGAAGCGGTATTTATCGAAAAATCCGCGGGCAACGATACCTACGTTTTCGGTCTCATACAAAAGCTCGGATACGTAATCGCTGTCAAAAAGCTCTGCGGGATAATGAGGCATCAGCTTTACCCAATTAAGCTCGTACGCCTTGCATATCTCATTCTCAATGCGGTAAAGGTCGTCCTTTGCGACAAGCTCGGGAAAATCGACAGACGCCTGCAAAATACGGTTTCCCTTATCCGCCTGGATCTTTATATTCGAGGCTTTATTAAGGATCCGCTCGCTTTTTTCATCAGCCTTGTATTTATCAAAAATCTGCAAAAATGTTTTAGCCATTTTCAGAGTATCTTTCCTTTTTAATTTTCTTGATTTCCTTTATTAACGTCGGGATTATCTCATCCTCCGACACCTTTGCCACGGGCTCGCCCTTACTGAAAAGCAGCGCTTCGCCGCCTTGGACCGCGATACCGATATCCGCCTCGCGCGCCTCACCGGGACCGTTGACTATACAGCCCATTAGCGCCACGGTTATGGGAAGCTCATCAAGTCTCTCTTCTGCAACCGCTTTTTCAAACTTTGCGCTCAGAGCGATAAGGTCTATCTTGGTTCTGCCGCAGGTGGGACAGCTCACGATATTCATTCCGCACTGTCCTTGAATATTAAGGGCGTTGAGTATGCTCTTAGCGGCGGCTATTTCGGAAACGGGATCGGCGGTGAGAGATACTCTCAAGGTGTCTCCGATTCCGTCGCAGAGAAGCGAGCCTATTCCAATAGCACTCTTCAGGCTTCCTCTTCTTTCGTCTCCTGCCTCTGTAACGCCTATGTGTATCGGATAATCGCAACGCTCGGCTACGAGTCTGTTCGCCGTTATCATAGAAGCTATATCCGAGGATTTTATAGATATAGCCGTATCGTAAAAATCATATTTTTCAAGAATAGACGCGTGATACATAGCGCTCTCGCAAAGAGCCTCGGGAGTGGGTGAGCCGTATTTCGCAAGAATATGCTTTTCAACAGAGCCGCTGTTAACACCTATTCGTATTGGGATATTTCTTTTTTTACAAGCGTAAACGACCGCCTTCACTCTTTCCTCGTCACCTATATTTCCGGGATTTATGCGTATCTTATCAACGCCGTACTCCGCAGACTTCAACGCCGCGCGATAGTCAAAATGGATATCAGCCACGATAGGAGTTCTGATACCCGATTCCTTTATTATTCTTACCGTTTCTGCGGCTTTCTCGTCGGGAACGGTTATACGCACGATATCACAACCCGCAGAAGCAAGTCTCTTTATCTGCTCGATCGTTGCCGAAGCGTCCTTTGTATCGGTATTGGTCATTGACTGTATCGCTATTTTGTTCTCTCCGCCTATTCTGACGTTACCGACGGTCAATTCCCTTGTTTTTCTTCTAATATCGTTATAAATCATTTTTTTATCCTTTTCAGAAAAGGTTAATAATATCCTTGAAGGTCACAAGCAGCATAAGCGCGAAAAGAAGCAAGATTCCCGCCGTATTTATAGCCTGCTCGATCTCCTTTTTAACGGGCCTTCTGATTATCATCTCAATAAACAAAAATACTATGCGGCCTCCGTCAAGCGCGGGAAAAGGCAGAAGGTTGAAGACACCCAGATTCATAGTTATCAGGATAAAGAGATACAGAAGCGAGCTTATTCCGCTCTTGGTAGCGGTTCCCACCGCGTCTGCCATTCCAATAGGCCCTGACACCGCCTCCGCGCCAAAGCGGCCCGTCACGAGATCCTTGAGGCTGTCGAATATTATCTTTATCGATGAAAAAGAGCGATATATCGAGTGCTTCATCACCGAGCCGAAGGTGGCGTCCTCACGGGCGACCTTGAAATCGTAAATTCCAAAGGTTACGCCCGAAGTCTCTTCGGTTGGAAAAACGACGTTCTCAAGCGTTATCTTCTCGCCGTTTCTTATAACTACTATATCTATCGGCTCGTATCCTTGATTGAGGATCTCATATACAAGCTCGTTTCCCGTGTGTATTCCCACGCCGTCGACCTTTATAACTCTATCCCCGACCATAAGCGGAGACTCGCATTTATCGGAGACCGACCACTCCTCAAATTGAGCGACGGTATTCGACGCGAGATAACCGTTATCGGCGCACTCCATTCCAACAAGAAGGAACGTACAAAGAATACCGAGAAGTATATTCATAGCCGCGCCCGCAAAGGTCACGATAAATCTCTGCCATACGGGCTTGTTGCAAAACGCGTTGACGTCGGTGGAATCACCGTCCTCCCCCGCCATGCTTACGTATCCGCCAATAGGAAAAGCTCTTACGCTAAATACGGTTTTTTGGTTTTCCTCAACGGAAAGGCTCTGATCGACCGCATCCTTTTCTTCATCATCGGAGCGGAAGCTTTCGGCAAAATTCCCCTCGCTCTTCTTTTTCTTTTTGCCCGTGGTATAAATGGCGGGGCCCATTCCTATCGAAAACTCAAGGATCTTCACCCCAAAAAGCTTGGCAAAAAGAAAATGACCGAATTCGTGTATAACTACCATTATGCTGAGCAGCACGAGTGTCAGCAAAATATACAAAAGAGTATTCATTCAATTCTCCGTAATCGATTATTGGCAATTTGCGATAAGATCGCAGGCAACTCTTCTCGCCTGATCTGCGCATTCAAGTATCGTTTCAATATCGCGCGCGGTCTTGCACGAGGTCATACCGTCAACCGTTTTGCAAACGATATCGCATATATCGTAAAAGCCTATTTTTTCAGCCAGGAACGCGGCGACCGCCTCCTCGTTTGCGGCGTTAAGCACCGCGGGAACAGCGCCTCCAAGCTCTATCGCCTCATACGCCTTCGCAAGTAAAACAAACGTATCGGTATCAGGCTTTTGGAAGGTAAGCCTTCCGACGGAAAAGAGGTCAAGCTCCTCCGTCGTCGCGTCGGTTCTTTCGGGATACGTCAGGGCATACTGAACGCAATGACGCATATCGGGAACAGACATCTGCGCGATTACGCTATTATCAATGTATTCCACCATAGAGTGGAT
>JAZSJO010000122.1:0-4394 GCA_045534365.1 Eubacteriales bacterium | reverse complement strand
CTCACCGTATCTGACGAGGACGGAACCGTTTGCAAGACCTGCCATCTTACCGTTCTCGATAACGAGGGGGCGGCCTGCGAGGGTGTACTTAAAGGTTTTGAAATTCTTGAATTCCATTGCGGAACTGATGATTTCTGTGGACATTTTAAATTCCTCCGTTTTGATTTATTTTTATCGCACGGAGCTTTAGAACTTAAATACGCGCCCGACGGGGCAGATCTGCCGTCCCCTGACGAATGGTGCTTTCGGGGACGTATTTAAGCGCTAAAATCTCTCGTGCGATTGTTTTTTTGAGAGTATCCGAAGAAAAATTTTCGAAGACAAGGCGCTTAGCCGCAAGGCAAAGCGGTCAGCAAGCTATTGCTTGCGTATCGCACGGAAAAAGCAAAGTGAAGCCGTAGTTTTTCCTACGGCGAGCTGCTTTTGAGGAGCAACGAAGTGTTCGGGAATTTTTCAAAGATAGGGTTTAGACAGGAAGAAGCGGAGTGACAAACATAAATTCGGCACTCCGTTTCTTATACAATTATTACTTTCTCAGACCGAGCTTTTCAACGATAGCTCTGTATCTTTCGATGTCCACCTTCTGAAGATAGTTGAGAAGATTTCTTCTGTGACCAACCATCTTGAAGAGTCCGCGACGGCTGTGGTTATCCTTGTGATTACCCTTGAGGTGCTCGGTGAGGTTAGAGATTCTGTGAGTAAGGATCGCTATCTGAACCTCGGGAGAACCGGTGTCGCCTTCGTGTGTGGCATACTTTTCGATAATTGCCTGCTTTTCTGCTGCTGTCATTTTCGTATTCACCTTTCGAAAATAAAATATTTTTGCAAATACGGACCGCACCGCAACCGAGAGGGTGAACTCCACGCTTTTGGTTATCTCACAAGGAGTTTTACAGGCGTGGCTAAAAGCCCCGAGAAGCCGTGCCGCCGTTATGCACCGTACATTATAACATATAAATTCCGCTTTGTAAAGAGAATTTACAAAAAATTCAAAATTTATTTTTCGCTCTCGTCGACTTCCTTGAGAAAATCGATGCATCTCCTGACCTCCGCGGGACCCGAGGATCAAGTCCCTCGCTCTCGATTATCATATCGACGCCAATCTCGATAGCCTTCTTTCTTACCGCAAGAACGGGCGCGTTGCCTTCAAAAGCTTCCTTTTGTCATATCTCTTACGCTGTAAAGCTGAAGTACGTAATTCATAATATCCTCCCGATATGAATTTTGTTACTTCAATTTTAGAACATTTGAGGATATCTTTCAAGAGGATTTGCGATTTTTATTTTAATTTTTGCGTGAGCTTGGCACTCTACTTGCCTCTGAGGCGATTTTTTTGCCAAAAAGAGAATATATGCCCGAAAAGACCAGCATTCCGCCGAAAATCTGTCGCAGTATGCGAGCGTCAAGCGCTTTCCCGACCAAAGCTCCGACGAGCGTACCCGAAAGAGCGAAGAGAGACAGAAAAAGCGCGAGATTCAGATTTATTTTTCGCCGCTTCAAGTGAAACAGCAGAGCCGCGGTCGCGGAGAATACGAAAAAGAGCAGATTCATTCCTCTTGCCTGTATCGGACTCGTACCGCATATCTCGGTAAGCCATATTACCAACAGACCTCCGCTTCCCACGCCGAGTCCCGAAAGTATTGCAATAATTAAAGCCGCTATAGCGGATATCAGCTCGTTCATAGTATTTTTCCTTTCATTAGATAATTATCCGATGACCATTTTAATGCCCGACCAGATGACCAGGATCGCGAATATCCTGCCTATCCATTTGCTGTTGATCTTCGTGAGCAAAAGACTGCCCAAGGCTCCGCCTATAACGGCAGGTATAGCGTAAACAGAAAAGCCGTTCATGTCAAGTATGCCGCTTATTCCGTAGATGACGCAGGAGAGGGCGCAACCCGGGATCATTGCCGCCTGAGAGGTGACGAGCAGGTCGCGTCGGTCGGGGAAATCCTCCCTTAAGGCTCTCCCCATTACCAACGTCAATAAAATTCCGCCTCCCGCGCCTAAAAGCGCGTTGCAGAAGCCCGAGAGCGTTGCCGTCACGGCGAGAGCTGCGGTTTTGTATTTTCTTGTCATATTTTGTTCCTTTTCTTTTGAAAAACCGAGGATTTTTGTAAAAAACCGATAATATATCTCTTTACAAATTAAAATAAATATGTTATAATTATAAAAGTATTATAAATATTAGCGCGGAACGGGAAGCTGTCCTTCAAGGATTATTTTGCTCTTAAATTCCCGTTTCATTCAAAATAAAGATCCGGAGAGAAAAATGGCAGACGTTAAAAAGAAAAAAAATCAGGCAAAGGAAAAATATTCGAAGGAAGCCGAAAAGGCAAAAAGCGGTAAAAAGCCGTTTATATATCATCTTATCCCCTATATTCTGGTCATGCTTTCGATATGGCTGGTCTTGTGCTTCGTGACCACGCTTATAAGCAATCCTCGCGACGTGCTTGGAGCCGAGGGAAGACAGGGTGACCACATAGTAGGCTTTGCGGGATATTACACAAGCGCCGTTTTTATGGGAACTTTCGGCCCTGCGGCGTTCGCGATCCCTGCGATATTCGTTCTGTTTATTATATTTTGGAATAAATACAGCAAGAGATCGCTTATGGTGCTCAATTCTGTTCTGGCTGTGCTTACGGTGGTGATCATTTCCGCGCTTTGCCATATTTTCACTCACATAGGCGGCGGCGCTGAAGCGTTCGTTAACGATTTCAAAGCCCTGTACGGCGAGGGAGTGGCTCTCGGCGGCGGTGGCTTCGTAGGCGGATTTATAGCGTTCCTGCTTTATCCCTTAGCGAAGATAGGCTCTGTATTTATACTTATCGTAGTCCTTGTTCCTATGGTGCTCTTCCTTCTCGGCACGACTCCCGTTGAGGTCGTTAGGTGGATCGGCGAGAGGATAAAGGCGGCGAAGCTCCGCGCGGCTGAAAAAGCAAAGGAAAGGGAAGCGCAAAGGGCGATCGAGAAAAGAGAAGAAAAGGAAAGAGAAAAGGAAGCGCGCGCTCTGGCTCTTGAGCAGGAAAGGCTTGACAGAGCGCAGGCGAGAGAGCAGGATAAGCTCGACAGAGAGGCGGCGAGAGAGCAGGCTAAATTTGAGCGCGAGCAGGCAAGATATGAAAGAGAGATGGCGAAGCAGAAGCTCGCTGTTGAGGATAATGACGACGATCTGACGCTTCCCGACGGTATGGATCAGCAGAGCAATACACGCGTGGTCATCAATATTCCCGATCATTACGAGGAGGAAAGCGTGTCTGATACGCTCGTTGAAGCGGAAGAGCCTTCAAAGGAGCCTGCCGAAGAGGAAGAGGAGAGTCTGACGCTCTCGGCATTCTCGTCCGACGAAAGGACGCTCCTTGACGGCATCAAGGAGCCTTCAGGAGCAAACGAGATCGACGACGAGCCCGAATTTGACGAGCTTGGAAGCGAGGAGGAGATGCTTGATTCCGAGGGCGAGACCGTGGTGTTCGTCGATCCCAACGGTAAGAGCAATAAGCCCCGAGGAGTTTCCGCGGTCGACGATATGATGAACGAAATGTTCGACGAGGGAGAGCTTGAAAAAGACGAAAATACGGGCGAGGTGTTCACTCCCGTGGTGCAGACCGGATCGGCAAAATCCGCTGACGAGTTCCGCGCGCAAAACGAGAAGAAGGAAGAGCATTTCATCGGAGAGAAGCCCGAGCCTATACCGATCCCCGAATACGTATTCCCGCCTATCGACCTTCTGGAGCTCGGAAGCTCGAGATATTCCTCCGACCCAGCGGAGCTTGAGCAGAATGCCGAGATACTTCGCGGAGTGCTTCAGGATTTCAGAATTCCGATAAAGGAGATAAGCTGCTCCTGCGGCCCTACGCTTACGCGATACGAGATCAAGCCCGAGGCGGGCGTCAGAGTCCGTCAGATAGCGAATCTCGTGGACGATATATCGATGGCGCTTGCAAAATCGGGCGTCAGAATAGAAGCGCCTATCCCGGGTAAAGCGGCGGTAGGTATCGAGGTGCCTAACGATAAGCCTGCGGCGGTCAAGCTTAGAAATATTCTTGAGCATGCGGATTTCGTGTCTCATAAGAGTAAGATAGCCTCCTGCCTCGGCGCCGACGTTTCGGGTAAGCCTATGGTATTTGATATTGAAAAGATGCCTCACCTGCTGGTAGCGGGCACTACGGGGTCGGGTAAGTCGGTCTGTATCAACTCTATCATTATGAGTATCCTTTACCACGCGAAGCCCAACGAGGTCAAGCTTCTGCTTATCGACCCCAAGAAGGTCGAGTTTAAGGTCTATAAGGATATCCCCCACCTTTGTTGCCGTATGTTCAGAGATCCCAAGAAGGCGGCGGGCGCGAACGATAGCGCGGTAAACGAGATTGAAAAGAGATTTGAGCTTATCG
>JAZSJO010000009.1:0-4100 GCA_045534365.1 Eubacteriales bacterium | reverse complement strand
GAGATTTCTTAAAGAGGGGAGATCTTTTTCTCCCCTCTTTAAGCGGCGTTTCTTTGGTTCGTTTCTTTCCGCTGGTGGAAAGAAATGAACAAGAAAAGAAACTGATAAACTGCAATTTATAGATAACCGAAAAACGCCGTTTCGGACGGCGTTTTTTCATTATTATTGCCCGTTAAGAAATTCCGAAATGGAGCAAAATATAACGAACGCCACCTTTTGCTTGTATTCATCGCTCTCAAACCTCGCCGCCTCCTCCGCGTTTGAGAGAAAGCCGCATTCAACCAGCACGGCGGGGCAGGGAGCGTTATTGAGGATAAAGATCGAGCTTCCCGCGGCGGTTATCGCTCTTTTATTGTTCGGCTGCAGCATTTTCGTGTTCGTGTTGCGGATAAGCTCCGCCAAGACCTCGGAATCGGGATCGTTTTGCGAGTACCACACCTGAAGCCCCGAATATTTCGGGTTGGGATAGGAATTCATATGAATACTTACGAAAATTGCGTCGGGAGTGCTTTGCGCAACGTTCAGACGCGCGGCAAGGTCAAGCTTTTTCTTCCTGCCCTTAAAATCCACGTTTCTGTCGTAGAGAAGCCTGTCGTCGACTCTCGTCATAACGGTATCGATCCCGCTCGCCCTGAGCATATCGCATAAAATATTGGCAATATCCAGATTCACCTCTTTTTCAAGAAGCCCCGCCGCGCTTGACGCGCCTCCGTCCTCGCCGCCGTGTCCCGCGTCGATTATGACGGTCTTGTAAGGCGCTTCGTCGGCGTGTACCGAAAGATAAACGGGCGATTTGTTATACGGCGGCTTGAAATCCCCCAACGCATAGCAGGTAAGCGCGAGAAACGCCGTCAAGACAAGAAAAAACAAAAGAAATTTCAATAAAAAACCTGATTTCATACAGTCTTCTCCGCAATCAATTTTTTCTGTTGAAAGTTTATTGAAATTTCGCTTTTTTTATTCTGGAAATTACGCCTTTTGTGCGAAAAAACAAGCAAAGCAAATCGAAAGAGTCTGTCTTTCGGCAGAATATGACAAAAATGAAACAAATGACGGAAAAAAGGCAAAATCGCTTGACAAAATGAAAGAAATATTGTATAATTAAATTTAATATAATCGGATAATGTTTACCAAAAGAAAGGAATCAGGGAAAATGAATTTTTTTGATGAACTCGTAAATTACGACAAAGAGGTCTATGATGCCTGCTCGCTTGAGTTTGAGCGTCAGAGCCACAATATTGAGCTTATCGCCTCCGAGAATATCGTTTCAAAGGCGGTGCTTCTCGCGGCGGGAACGGTTCTTACAAATAAGTATGCCGAGGGATTTCCAGGCAAGCGCTATTACGGCGGCTGTCAGTGTGTCGATATCGTAGAGAATATCGCGCGCGACCGTGCGAAAAAGCTTTTCGGAGCAGAGCACGCAAACGTTCAGCCTCATAGCGGCGCTTCCGCTAATCTTGCGGTATTTTTTGCGCTTCTTGAGCCGGGTGATACCGTAATGGGACTCAATCTTGCTCACGGAGGACATCTTTCCCACGGTTCTCCCGTAAATATTTCGGGTAAATATTTCAACATAGTTCCTTACAGCGTTGACGACGAGACCGAGCAGCTCGATTACGACGCGATCCGCACGACGGCGCTTGAATGTAAGCCCAAGATGATAATCGCGGGTGCCAGCGCGTATTCGAGAACGATCGATTTCGCGAAGATAAGCGAGATATGCAAGGAGGTCGGCGCGTATTTTATGGTCGATATGGCTCATATCGCAGGTCTCGTTGCCGCAGGACTTCATCCCAGCCCCGTGCCTTACGCCGACGTAGTTACGACCACTACTCATAAGACTCTCCGCGGCCCCAGAGGAGGAATGATCCTTTGCCGTGAGGAGTTTGCAAAGCAGATAGACAAGGCGGTATTCCCCGGAACGCAGGGCGGTCCTCTTATGCACATCATCGCCGCAAAGGCGGTTGCTCTCGGCGAGGCTCTCACCCCCGAGTTCAAGGAGTATCAGAAGAATATCGTTGAAAACGCAAAGGTGCTTTGCGACGCGCTCAAGGCAGAGGGCTTCAGCATCGTTTCGGGTGACACCGACAACCACCTTATGCTTATCGACCTCCGTCCCTTCGGAGTAACGGGTAAGGATATGGAGCGCCGTCTTGACGAGGTAAATATCACCGCAAACAAGAACGCGATCCCCAACGATCCCGAAAAGCCTTTCGTAACGAGCGGAATCAGAGTAGGTACTCCCGCAGTTACCTCCCGTGGATTTGGCAAGGAAGAGATGCTTCTTATCGCAAAGTGGATGAAGCTTGTAGCTACCGATTTCGAGGCTAATAAGGATCAGATAAAGGCCGAGGTAGAGGCTCTTTGCAAGAAATTCCCGATCTACGAATAATTAAGGTAAATAATTTGATACAAATATAAAGAAACGGAGAATTTGAAAATGGCAAAGTTTATCAGTGAACCTTCACATACCTTTAACGAATATCTTCTTATTCCCGGATATTCCTCAAGCGAATGCATCCCCGCAAACGTAAGCCTCAAGACTCCCCTCGTTAAGTTCAAGAAGGGCGAGAAGCCTGCTATCGAAATGAACATTCCTATGGTATCGGCAATCATGCAGTCGGTATCGGGCGACAGACTTGCGGTAGCTCTCGCAACCGAGGGCGGCGTTTCCTTTATCTACGGCTCGCAGTCGATCGAGGATCAGGCGGCTATGGTAAGAAAGGCAAAGAATCACAAGGCAGGATTTGTTACCAGCGGCTCGAATATCCGTCCCGACGCAACTCTGGCGGACATTATCGCGCTTAAGGAAAAGAACGGCTATTCCACGGTTGCAGTTACCGAGGACGGCACCGCCGAGGGCAAGCTCGTCGGTATCGTTACGGGCAGAGACTATCGCGTTAGCCGCATGGATCCCTCGACCAAGGTTTCGGAATTTATGACTCCCTTCGATAAGCTCGTTACCGCTCCCGAGGGAACGACTCTTAAGGAAGCAAACGATATAATCTGGGATCACAAGCTCAATAGCCTTCCCATTATAGATGAAAATCAGAGACTCTGCTCCTTCGTATTCCGTAAGGACTACGACAGCCATAAGCAGAACCCCAACGAGCTTCTCGACAAGGACAAGAGATACGTCGTTGGCGCAGGTATAAACACGAGAGACTACGCAGAGAGGATTCCCGCGCTCGTTGAGGCAGGCGTTGACGTAGTATGTATCGACTCCTCCGAGGGCTTTTCCGAGTGGCAGCAGAGAACTATCGCTTGGGTGCGCGAGCATTACGGCGACACGGTCAAGATCGGAGCGGGTAACGTAGTTGACGCGGCAGGATTTAGATTCCTCGCGGATTGCGGCGCGGACTTTATCAAGGTCGGTATCGGCGGCGGCTCTATCTGTATCACCCGCGAGACCAAGGGTATCGGTCGCGGTCAGGCAACGGCTCTTATCGAGGTATGCGCTGAAAGAGACAGATACTTCGAGGAGACGGGCGTTTACGTTCCCGTATGCTCCGACGGCGGTATCGTTTACGACCACCACATCACCCTCTCTCTCGCTATGGGCGCGGATTTCGTAATGCTTGGCAGATACTTCGCTCGTTTCGACGAGTCTCCCTCCAATAAGGTCAGCATCGGCGGCACTTATTATAAGGAGTATTGGGGCGAGGGCTCGGCAAGAGCGAGAAACTGGCAGAGATACGACCTCGGCGGCGACAAGAAGCTTTCCTTCGAGGAGGGCGTTGACTCTTACGTTCCTTACGCGGGAAGTCTTAAGGACAACGTTGCTATGACTTTGGCGAAGGTCAAGTCGACGATGTGCAACTGCGGCGCGCTTTCTATTCCCGAGCTTCAGGAAAAGGCGACTCTCACTCTCGTTTCTGCAACGAGTATCGTTGAGGGCGGTGCTCACGACGTTATCCAGAAGGATAAGACGACTATAAAGTAATTGAATAATTATGCCCGTCAAAGCAATTTGACGGGCTGTTTTTGTAAATAAGCAAGGCGGGAAATTGCAGTTTATCTAATTCTTTTTTTACGTTCATTTTCTGCCCCCGTCGGCATGAAAATTGCCTACGCTGCGCTTCGGCTCGCAAATGCAAGCA
>JAZSJO010000045.1:0-3497 GCA_045534365.1 Eubacteriales bacterium | reverse complement strand
CCCACCCTACAGAGCATATCTTAAAGCGAAATTTCACTTGTTGTATTTAATAAACACCTTTTTGGGTAGGGTGTTTCTTAAGAGGGGAGGATGTCGGAGCAGTTCGGTTAGCGAAGTCTACCGAACGCGCAGACTTCTTCTCCTCTTAAGCGGCGTTTCTTTGGTTCGTTTCTTGCCGACGGGGGCAAGAAATGAACAAATAAAACAATTCGACAAATCAAAATTTGAAATTTAAATCGCATTTCGCGGCGAGCCGCTTTACTCCTTTTCCGCGTATTCCGAAATATCTATCGCGGCAAGCTTGGATTGGTCGATGCGTCCCTTTGTCCTTTCAAAATACTGAATATTGTTGCGAAGCATAAATATAAACTGATTGTTGGGCGTTCTGCCCTCGGCTTCGGATACGTAGATGAGCTTTTTCATAAGGTCGTCGGATAATCTTACCTTTATTTCATATTGATTTTTCATTTGCCTGTCCTCTTTTCATTTATTCATTTGTCCGCGGCGGAATGCCGCGGAATTTTGTCTTTTTAATATCTCGACCGCTTTTTCGGGCGCGTCGAAATAGAGAATACAACGGTCCTTGTCCTCGTCGAAAACGGCGTAGTAGACATCTGGGGCGGAAAGAGAGGACATACATACGTAGTTCCTTTGAAGCGACGTCTTGCTGAGTGCCTCGTAGGCCGCGTCGTCGTACTCTCCAAGCTCCGAGATCGAATTCACCGCGATATTCAGAAGCCGCTTGGTGAAGCTCTTGCCGTATATCACGGTTATCAGAAGATCGCCTCCCCCCAACACTACCTCGTATTCCACGCAGGTAAATCTCCACGTTGCGAGTATCAGCAGGGCGGTCAAAACGAGAGATATCAGGAGCAGCGGAATATAAAGCTCCCTTGGGGCAAGATAATTTATAAGAACGGCAAGGGTGAGGGCAAACGCGAGATATGCAAGACAGCAGACTATCTTTTTGAACAGCATCGCGCCCTCGGTCTTCCTTTTTATAATGTATTCGAAATGATTTTCTCCCACCGTATCACCTCCGATATATGCTTTTAGATAAGTATATCATAAATTTCGGCGCATTTCAATAAAAGTGCGAAAAAATTTGAAAAATGCTTGATATTCCTATTGAAATTTATGAGAAAATGTAGTATAATGAAGTGTAGGATTTTATTGATCACTTAATTGCGTAAAAACGCAGGTTTGGAGAGTTAAATGAAAGCAGTTATTACAGTTACGGGAAAGGATTCCGTGGGAATCATTGCCAACGTTGCGTCGGAGTGCGCTAAATACGACGCGAACATCGTGGATATTTCACAGAGCGTTCTGTCCGAATATTTTGCGATGATAATGCTTGCGGATATAGACAAGCTTTCGGTGTCCTTTGCGGAATTCGTCGACGCTATGGCGGCGGTAGGCAAGGGAAGAGGCCTTGAGATCCACGTTATGCACGAGGATATCTTTAATACGATGCATCACATCTGATCGGAGACGGGCATGGTTAATACTAAAGACATTCTTGAAACGATAAATATGATCCGCGAGGAGAACCTCGATATCCGTACTATTACTATGGGTATCTCGCTTTACGATTGCGTAAGCGAGGACGAGGGAAGACTCTGCGAGAAAATATACGATAAGATAACCAGATCTGCGGAGAAGCTTGTCGTCACAGGTCAGGATATCGAGAAAAAATACGGTATTCCGATCGTGAATAAGAGAGTTTCGGTAACTCCCGTGTCTCTTATCGGCGGCGCTTGCTCGCCCGAGGGCTATCTCAAGATAGCGCATACGCTCGACAGAGCGGCAAAGACGCTCGGAATCAACTTCATCGGCGGCTTTTCGGCTCTCGTTCAGAAGGGAATGACCAAGGGAGCTAAGAATATGATCTCGATAATTCCCGAGGCTCTGGCCCAGACCGATTTCGTTTGCTCGTCGGTAAACGTCGCGTCTACCAAGGCGGGCATCAATATGGACGCTATCAAGCTTATGGGACAGACGGTCAAGAGAGCGGCGTATCTTACGAAGGACAGAGATTCCATCGGCTGCGCGAAGCTGGTCGTGTTTGCGAACGTTCCTGAGGATAATCCGTTTATGGCGGGCGCGTTCCACGGAATTGGCGAGCCTGAGAACGTAATAAACGTAGGCGTTTCGGGCCCCGGCGTGGTCAGCTCGGCTATTCAGAGAGCGGGAGATTGTGATCTCAGCGAGCTTGCGGACGTTATAAAGAAGACTGCGTTTAAGATAACGAGAGTAGGACAGCTCGTTGCAAGTGAGGCGGCGAAGGCGCTTGATACCCCCTTCGGTATCGTAGACCTGTCCTTGGCTCCCACTCCCGCGATCGGTGACTCGGTGGCTCATATCCTTGAGAATATGGGACTTGAGTCCTGCGGCGCGCACGGAACGACGGCAACTCTCGCTATGCTCAACGACGCGGTAAAGAAGGGCGGCGTTATGGCGTCGAGCCACGTAGGCGGACTTTCGGGCGCGTTCATCCCCGTTTCCGAGGATGCGGGAATGATAGACGCCGTTGAGAGAGGCGCGCTTACCCTTGAAAAGCTCGAGGCTATGACGGCGGTATGCTCGCTCGGTCTTGATATGATCGCGATCCCCGGTGACGTCGACGAAGCGGTCATCTGCGGAATCATTGCCGACGAGATCGCTATCGGAGTGGTAAACACCAAGACTACGGCGGTGCGCGTTATCCCCGCGTACGGCAAGGGAGTCGGTGACAGTATAGACTACGGCGGACTTCTGGGCAGAGCGCCCATTATGGATGTCAACAGATACTCTCCCGCGAAGTTTATCAATCGCGGAGGACGTATCCCCGCGCCTATCCATAGCCTTAAGAATTAATTAAAAACCAAATGCGAATGCATTAAAATATTTTATTTATATAGGAGGTTCATTATGAGAGATTGCAAAATTTGCCGTATCTATTCCGACGTTCAGGATAAGGTTACATCGGTTATTTTCGCAAAGAAGATCGCAGAGGAAGAGAGAAAGCGTAAGCTTACCGTCCTCATCGTTTGCATCAGCGTAGCCGTGGCTGTAGTTGCCGCTATCGCTACCGCTGCCGTTTACCTCGCTTCCAAGACCGAAGAGGGTGAGAGAAGAGGCAAGATACTTGTAGAGAAGATCAAGGCTAAGCTCCCCAAGAAGGCTGCTGCCGAGGAATGCTGCGAGTGCGAGTGCGAAGAAGCTGCTGAGTGCGAGGCTGCCGCTGAAGAAACAGTTGAAGAATAATTGACTTTAAAATACCGACCGCAGCCGTTTATACTGCGGTCGGTATTTTTGTGGGCTGTGGCTTCAAATTTTGATTTGTCGAACTGTTGTCGATGCTTTTTTGAAAGTTTCGCTCAAGCCTTTTCAAAGGCTTGGCTGAGCCGCCGAGCTCGGCGGCATTGTCGTTTAGCTCGCGGTTTATTTCCCGACGCGCATCGTCGCCATCGCTTCGATGGTTTTCGGGCTTTCTCTGCCGCTGACATCGATGATTT
>JAZSJO010000016.1:0-8606 GCA_045534365.1 Eubacteriales bacterium | reverse complement strand
TGAAAAAGGAGTATAGGGAAAAATATAGTAAAATTTAATTTTTCTCGAAATTATTTAATTTTCTTTCCAATTACCGATGTGATTGTTACGATAGCGGGAGAAAGAACGGTGTTGATAAGGAACTCAACGAGGAAATTAATGCCCGCGAGACCGAAAAGCACGTACATCACGATATCCGTACCGCCCGCCCAAGCATAAAGAGTGTCCTTGAAAAGCAGGAACATTCCGCAAACGAAAAGACCTGTATTGACAATAGGCGCCGTCAGCGCGGCAACCACGGTAGCCGCAAGCCTTCTGCCATCACTTACCTTCTCCGCCTTTCCGCATATAAGCTCGTAGAGCCAAGCGGGTACGAATCCCGCCGCGATGCCCTTGACAAAGCATATTAACGCAGTAAAAAAGGGATTGACATTCCAAAGGATATTTCCGCCGGGATCAAGTGCTACGATGCAGTTGATAAGCACGATAGCGCCAAAGGCGAAACCAAGAACAGCACCCGATTTTTTTCCAAGCAATATTCCTCCTACGACAACGGGAACGAGCGTAAGAGTGATCGATACCATTCCACCGATCGGGGGTATGATCGCGCTGACCACCTGAAGCGCTACCACGAGCGCGACAAGCAGCGCAAGCTGAACAAGTCTTAAGACCTTCTGATTCGTTGAAGTTCTCATATTGAATTCTCCTTGAGGGGATCTCACCCTCTGCTGTCGTCTCCAAAGGAGTACGGCGCGTAAAAATTTATAATAATCACCAAAGCGGTGTTATTATCAAAGTCAATTATCCCACGGTATTTTTATAAATACACGCAAGTCCCTTGAGCGTCAAGGTCTGATCGTAACAGAAATCTCGTTGGCAATTTGCGATTATCACCTTGCAATGCTCGCCCGTGGCAAAAAGCACCGCTTCTCCGCTCTCGCATTTGAGTTCTTTTTCAAATCGGTCGATAAGACCGTCTATCATAGCCGCCTGACCGAGAATTACTCCCGAGATAAGCGACTCCTTCGTATTCTTGCCGATAGCGCGCGACACACCCGACATTTCCACGCTCGGCAAAAGGGCGGTCTCCTTATGCAGAGTGTCAAGCGACATACTGACACCCGCAAGTATCGCGCCGCCGACCACTTCCCTGTTTTTATTTACCGCGAAAAGCGTCGTAGCCGCTCCCATATCGAGAATTATCGCGGGACGGTCTGCTTTTTCGCTCTTCAATACGGCTACCGCCGCGGCAACGTTGGCAACTATATCCGCTCCAAGCTCGGCGGGATCGTCGATCTTGATCGCGAAGCCCGTTTTAACGCCGGGGCCGACGATTATAGGCGTTTTGCCCGTTATTGTAAGGATAACGTGCCTTATCACGTCGTTCAGCTGAGGAACTACGCTCGCCATTATAACGCCGTCGATCTTTGCCGTGTCAATTCCCGAATAATCGAGTAATTGCTTGATCAGAACGACGTATTCGTCTGCAGTTTTGCAAAGATCCGCCGCAATTTTGAATTTTGCAGCAGGCTCTGCGGAAGCTTCGGCAAAGGTTGCAAAGGAAATATTTCTGTTTCCTACGTTTACTGTCAAAAGCATAGCGTTCCTCCTTTCTTTTTTGTAGGGCTCTGCCCTACGACCCGCTTAAACCCTTTTTGAAAAAAGGTTTTAAGAATTCCAAAAACTTTCAAAAAGAAAATAACAGAATAAATTATTCCACCGTTTAGTGATATAAACCGTATATAAATTCTATCTATCCTTACTAAAAGTTTTTGAGGAGCTCGGGGAGCTTTTCAAAAGTTCCCCAAGCTCTTTGATCTTCAAAAGACGAAGACCGACGAGAATTTGTGCAAGGCAAGGCGTACCGGAAAAAGCAAGGCGAAGGCGTAGTTGTACCTACGTCGAGCCGCTTTTGAGGAACAACGAAGCATTGCGCAAATTATCTAAGGTCGAATTACTTCTTCAACCAGCTCATCATCTGGCGCAGCTCAGCTCCGGTCTGCTCAAGCT
Source organism: Eubacteriales bacterium (assembly GCA_045534365.1). Taxonomy (GTDB): domain Bacteria; phylum Bacillota; class Clostridia; order Oscillospirales; family CAG-272; genus SVTX01. The sequence continues at coordinate 6,617 of JAZSJO010000016.1, read as the reverse complement.
GATGCTCGGACTCAACGCGGCGCGTTGCGAGGAACTTAGCCTTGCGACCTGCGCTGAATTCCTGCATAAACTCGGAAGCAAAGGTACCGTTCTGGATCTCGTCAAGGATCTTCTTCATTTCCTTACGAGTCTCGTCGGTGATAAGTCTCTTACCCGTTCTGTAATCGCCGTACTCCGCAGTGTTGGAGATAGAATATCTCATCTTTGCAAAGCCGCCCTGATTGATAAGGTCGACGATAAGCTTCATCTCGTGGATACACTCAAAGTATGCCATCTCGGGCTCGTATCCTGCGTTAACAAGCGTCTCAAAGCCTGCCTTCATAAGCTCGGTAACACCGCCGCAAAGAACTGCCTGCTCACCAAAGAGGTCGGTCTCGGTCTCTTCTCTGAACGTGGTCTCAAGAATACCCGCTCTGCCCGCGCCGATACCGCAAGCGTATGCGAGAGCATAATCCTTAGCCTTGCCCGTGTAGTCCTGATATACAGCGATAAGAGAAGGAACGCCCTTGCCCTCAAGATACTGTGTTCTTACGGTGTGACCGGGGCCCTTGGGAGCGACCATGATAACGTCGATGTTCTTCTGGGGCTGAATAAATCCGAAATGGATATTGAAGCCGTGAGCGAACATAAGCACGTCTCCGTCCTTCATATAGGGAGCGACCTGCGCGTTGTAGACGTCAGCCGCGATCTCGTCGGGAACGAGCATCATAACGATGTCAGCAGCCTTTGCCGCCTCTTCGACCTCCATAACCTTGAAGTTGGGGTTCTTTTCAGCGAAAGCCGCCGCCTTCGCCCAGTGACCGCTTCCCTTTCTGAGACCTACGACTACGTTACAGCCGCTCTCTGCGAGGTTCATGGAGTGTGCGTGTCCCTGGCTACCAAAGCCGATAACCGCTACGGTTTTGTCCTTTATAAGGGCAAGATTACAATCCGTGTCATAATACTTGTTGATCATTTTTCTTTTCTCCTTTGGAGTATATTAAAATTTTTATTTTCTCAAAGTAGGATTTAAGGAAAACCCCACTTGTGGTTTTCCTCTTTTCGCCTGTCGGGCGCTTCGAACGATAAGGAATTTCGCTCGTTGCGACGAGCGACCGCCGTTCGCGGCGGCTCCGACAAGCCTTTTGAAAAAGGCTTGAGCGAAAACTTTTAAATGTTAAAGTTCATAGTCTACGTCCCCGCGCTCCATAGCAATAGCGCCCGAGCGGCAGGATTCTATGACCTTGAAGGCTGCCGTATCCTCAATAAAGCCGTCAAGCCTTTGAGGCGTGTCGGTAAGCTCCGCGACTATGCATCCGCCCGTCCTGTCGACTATCCTCGCGCCGTAGATCGAGATAAGGCTCTGCAATTTTTCGTTTTCGGCGTCCTCCGCCGCAAACTTGACGAGCAATATCTCTCGTATCAGGCTGAAGGTCGGCTCTACCGTGAATATCATCTTGGTCTCGATAAGCTTTCCCGTCTGCTTGAGTATCTGGCTGAAAAACTTTTCGTCGCCGTGTGTCATAATAGTAATTCTCGAAACCGCTTCGTTTTCGGTGGGAGAAACGGTGAGCGAATCGATATTGAAGCCTCGCTGAACGAAGAGCGACGCCACTCTCGCAAGCACGCCCGCGTTGTTTTCAACGAAAACCACCATACACTGTTTTTTCATCTCAAATCCCCCTTATTTAAAGATCGTATCGTTAACGGTCTTGCCGCCAGGGATCATAGGAAGCACCTTTTCCTCGCGGTCGACCACGCACTCGATCCACACGGGGCCCGTCATCGTCATAGCGGTCTTCATAGCCGCCTCAAATTCGGCAGGAGTCTCGCAATGGAAACCGTGACCTCCAAAGCCCTCGACCACCTTCTTATAATCGGTAACTCTCTCGGGCTCGCTTGAGGAGAATCTTCTGTCGTAGAAGGCTCCCTGCCATTGACGTACCATTCCGAGAACCGAGTTGTTGAATATTACGGTTATAACGGGAACGTTATAGCTGACCGCCGTGCATGCCTCGTTCATATTCATATGGAACGAGCCGTCACCCGTAAAGTGAACGACGGGCGCGTCGGGACAAGCTATCTTCGCGCCGATAGCCGCGCCGTAGCCGTAGCCCATAGTTCCAAGACCTCCGCTCGTCAGGAAATTGCGGGGCTTCGTGTGGCGCAAAAACTGCGCCGACCACATCTGATGCTGACCGACGTCGGTAACGAACACCGCGTCCTCACCCGCTATCTCGCACGCGGTCTCAACTATAAAGTGAGGCTTGAGCGTGGTTTCACTGTCCTCGGGCTTGTAGTCGTCTTCCTTCCAAAGAGCTATCTGCTTCGACCAAGCCTCGTGCGTCGCAGGCTTTACGTATTTGAGAAGCTCACAAAGGACCTCCTTTACGTCACCCACTATACTGTAATCCGCAACTATGTTCTTATTTATCTCACTTGGGTCTATATCGATATGAACTATTCTCGCGTTATGCCCGAATTTGTCGGGATTGAGGGCAACTCTGTCGCTAAATCTCGTGCCGATAGCCAGCATAACGTCGGCTCTGTTCGCCGCCGCGTTAGCGCTATAGCATCCGTGCATTCCGATAAGACCGAGATTGTTCTTCTCTCCGTATCCGAGAACGCCTGCCGCCATAAGAGTATAAGCCGCGGGAATATCGGCCCTGTCGATAAGCTGACGAAGCTCGTCACCCGCCTCGCTTATACGAACGCCGCCGCCAAAGTAGATAAAGGGGCGCTCACATCTGTTGATAAGCTCGGCTACCTCGCGGATATCTCCGCTGATGCCGTTGCTCCTCACGGGCTTTACCGCAGGCTTCGGCTCGTACTCGGTCTTAGCCGCGGTAATATCCTTGGGAATATCTATAAGCACGGGACCCGGACGTCCGCTTCCCGCTATTTCAAAGGCGCGGCGGACTATATCCGCAAGCTCCTCTACGCGTCTTACCACGAAATTATGCTTCGTGATGGGAAGCGTGATGCCCGCTATATAGACCTCCTGGAAGCTGTCCGCGCCGATAAGCGCGGTAGGCACGTTGCCCGTTATAGCGACCATAGGAACGCTATCCATATACGCCGTAGCGATACCCGTGACGAGATTGGTCGCGCCCGGGCCGCTGGTTGCGATGACGACACCCGTCTTACCCGTAGCTCTCGCGTAACCGTCGGCGGCGTGAGCCGCTCCCTGCTCGTGAGCCGTCATGTAATGAGTCAGCTTGTCTCTGTATTTGTAAAGCGCGTCGTAGATGTTAAGGACAGCGCCTCCGGGATAACCGAAGACTGTGTCAACACCCTGCTCAAGCAATACGTTGACCAATATTTCAGAACCGTTTAAAATCATTTTTACCTCCTGTTTGAACGTAAAGTTTTGGGGGTAAGCGGTAAAAAACACGCTATAAAAAGCAAAAAAACCCATGCCTCCCGAAAATAAAGAGACAAAGGTTCAAAAACTCTCTGCGGTACCACTCTTATTGAAGCGTATGCTTCCTCTCTGCTTTTACCCATCAGTAAAACCGTCCGTGATAACGGGGACCTCCGTTCGCTTCTACGCAACCGTTCGGGGACGGTCTTCGGGCGACTGCTCGGGGAGGAGCTTCATCTGCAGTCTTTATCGGCTCGCATCGACCGCCGACTTTCTGAAAAATTCCGACAGATTACTGATTCCCTTCATAGCATTTGAAGAAATATGTACTGATTATATCATAATTGAATCGCTTTGTCAAGAAAAACGGGGAAATTTTTCGTTCTTGTTTTCGTTTCTATATGCTTTCAACAAAATTGCAAGTCAAAGACTTTCGTTTGTTTACGATTTAGCCAATTAAATCGCCAAATCGCAAACAGATCCGATCGTCAATGCTCGGCTATGACCTCGACCTCGACGAGCACGTTCTTGGGCAGCTGCTTTGCCGCCACACAGCTTCTTGCGGGCTTGGACGTGAAATATCTGGCGTATATCTCGTTAAACGCAACAAAATCTGCCATATCAGACAAAAAGCAGGTAGTCTTGACGGCTTTTTCGACGCTCGTTCCCGCCGCCTCAAGCACGGCGCAGAGATTTTTGCAGACCTGCTCGGTCTGTCCCTCGATATCTGTGGCCTCTACCGCTCCGCTTGCGGGATTTATCGCTATCTGTCCCGATGTAAAAACAAGATTGCCTACCTTTACAGCCTGTGAGTAAGGGCCTATCGCGTCAGGCGCGTTTTTAGTGTATATTTTTTCCATGATTCTTTTTCCTTTCGGGTTTATGTATTTCAAATTTTGATTTATCGAACTCTTGTCGGTGTCTTTTTTGAAAGTTTCGCTCAAGCCTTTTCAAAGGCTTGGCTGAGCCGCCGAGCTCGGCGGTCTTTAATGCGATGTTTTCGTAGAAAACTCGCAACGAAGGCACTTGTGCCTGAAGTAACACTCCGCAGAGGGCGAAATATCCTTTTACGCGTTTCTTTTTTGCCAAGCGCGGAAGGCGCTTGCGCCTCCGGCTGAGCGTAGCGAGGCAATTTTCATTTGCGCCTCCTGTGTCAAAGAAAAAAGCGGATGAGCACTTTAAATAAGCCTTTGTGTAGAAAGCGGAACATACAAATGGGAGGTTTTCTTTCTCTACAAAAGTATATTATAAATCGTTCTCCGCTTTTCTTTTGGCGAAGTAGGCGCAAAAGAAAAGCTAACAAAAGAAAAACGCCAAAAGGGGAGTTTCGCCGCGTGCGCGCGGCGACCAACACTGCGCGCGTTGGATTGGCGGTCGCTTTTTGAAAAAAGCGACGTAAAAACCTTCAAAAAAAAGACATCGCCAAGAGTTCGATAAACTGCAATTTATCTTTTCTTCTCTCAAACAAGCTTATATCCCGCGTCGGTAAGGGCGGCTTCGATCTGCCTTATATGCTCGTGATTTCTCGTCTCAAGCACTATCCTGAGATAACAGCCGTTGATATCCATAGTCTCGCTCGCTCTCTCGTGGTGTATGGATATTACGTTAGCGCCAAGTCCCGCTATTATCTCCGAAACTCCGAGAAGCTGACCGGGCTTATCCATAAGCTCAACGCACAAGGTGTAATTTCTTCCCGACATAAGAAGTCCGCGCTTGATAACTCTGGACAGTATGGTAACGTCGATATTACCGCCCGAGACCACGCAAGCCACCTTCTTGTTCTTTACGGGAAGCTTGTTGAACATAACCGCCGCCACGGATACCGCGCCCGCGCCCTCTGCTATCATCTTATGCTGTTCTATCAGCGCAAGTATAGCCGAGCTTATCTCTCCCTCGGTTACGGTAACTATCTCGTCAACGTATTTCGAGCAGAGCTCAAAGGTATTGACACCTGGCTCCTTGACCGCTATACCGTCTGCAATAGTCGAAACACCGTCAAGTCTTTCTCGCTTTCCGCCCTTCACCGAGTTATACATACTCGGCGCGCCCGCCGCCTGAACGCCGTAGACCTTTATATCGGGCTTCAGGTGCTTTGCCGCGTATGCAATACCCGAGATAAGACCACCGCCGCCCACGGGGACGACGATAGCGTCAAGATCCTTTATCTCGTCAAGCAGCTCTATACCGATAGTTCCCTGTCCCGCGATAACGTTTTCATCGTCGAAGGGGTGAACGAAGGTATATCCCATCTCGTCGCGAAGCTCAAGCGCGCGATTGTATGCGTCGTCGTAAACGCCCTTGACCATGACCACCTCCGCGCCGAAGCTCTTGGTCGCCTCGACCTTGGAGATAGGCGCGCCGTCGGGCAGACAGATGACCGACTTTATTCCGTATTTCTGAGCCGCAAGCGCCACGCCCTGCGCGTGATTTCCCGCCGAGCAGGCGATAACGCCCTTTGCCTTTTCCTCGTCGGAGAGCTGGGAGATCATATATCCCGCGCCGCGCACCTTAAAGGATCCCGTCACCTGCAGGTTTTCCGTCTTCAGATAGACCTCGCATTCGCTATTGAGCTTTGGAGCGCGCACGACGCTCGTTTTTCTTACCACGTCCTTCAGCACGTACGCCGCGTGGTAGATCTTGTCAAGTGTAAGCATTTTCAAAAAATCCTTTCGGTACAAGAATTCGGAATTTCAGCCGATGAGACGATTTCAGTCAATGAGACAAAAAAAGCCCATCTCTAAAAGAGACGAGGCCCGAGGCGTCGCTATACCACTCTTTTCGCAAAATCCCGTACAAATTATACGTCCTTCTTTAACGCAGAAGCTACGCGTCGGTCTACTCAAGCCCTCTCGGGCTTTTCGGCGACGTGCTCCGGGGTGATTTAACTCGATAAACGACAATACCGCCTCGCACCGTTGAGCTTTCGCTCGGGCGGCTCTCTGAAAAGCGTTTAAAGGTCGCTCCCCTTCATTGCTTTCATTAATTATAATATAATTTAAAAATCTTGTCAATATCGATTTTGTAGAAATGCTTTAATTCGACGATCGTTTTTTTGTTGAAATAGCCGAAAATATCCGATGTAAAAAATTTCGCAAAAAGTTTAAAATTGTGTTGAAAAATAGACCATTATGTGTTATAATATTATTTGTATTGTTAGAAAGCGAGGCTTGCTTATGTGTAAAATCGGGTTTGATAACGACAAATATCTTGAATTGCAATCCAAGCATATTCGCGAGAGAATAGCCAAGTTTGGCGGCAAGCTCTATCTTGAGTT
>JAZSJO010000058.1:0-8050 GCA_045534365.1 Eubacteriales bacterium | reverse complement strand
CCTCCTCCCCCACGAAAAAAAGGAGACAAATATGCGTTCGGATAATGTAACGAAGGGCGCGGAGAGAGCGCCGAACAGAAGTCTGTTTTTTGCGATGGGAAGTCGGAGGCCAAGCGGTCTTAGGAAGACAATACTAATGGCCAACTCCTTGGCACACAGAACGACATGGCAACGATCCGACTTCCTCCCCCCCCACAAAAAAAAGGAGACAAATATGCGTTCGGATAATGTAACGAAGGGCGCGGAGAGAGCGCCGAACAGAAGTCTGTTTTTTGCGATGGGATACACTAAAGAGGAGCTTGAAAGACCTCTTATCGGTGTAGTCAGCGCGCACAGTGAGATAGTGCCGGGCCACGCGCATCTTGACAAGATCGCAGACGCGGTCAAGGCGGGCGTCAGAATGGCGGGAGGAACTCCCGTGCTTATCCCATCGATAGGCGTGTGCGACGGTATCGCGATGGGACACATCGGAATGAAATATTCGCTTGCAAGCCGCGAGCTTATTGCCGATAGCGTTGAGACAATGACGATGGCGCACCAGCTTGACGGTCTCGTACTCGTCCCTAACTGCGATAAGATAGTTCCCGGAATGGTAATGGCGGCGGTAAGAATGAACGTTCCCACCGTTGTCTGCTCGGGTGGCCCTATGCTTGCGGGTTGCTACGACGGCGAGGAGGTCAGTCTTTCCAAGCTTTTCGAGGCGGTAGGAGCGTATAAGGCGGGCATTATCGACGAGGAAAAGCTTAACGAGTGCGAAACGGGCGCTTGTCCCGGCTGCGGATCGTGCGCGGGTATGTACACTGCTAATTCTATGAATTGCCTCTGCGAATCTATGGGTATAGCGCTTCCCGGTAACGGCACTATCCCCGCGGTCAGCAATAAGAGAATTATGCTCGCAAAGAGAGCGGGCATGGCTATTATGGAAATGGTTGAAAAGAATATCTGCGCCCGCGATATTATAAACGAAAGATCGATAAAGAACGCGCTTGCTTGCGATATGGCTCTCGGTTGCTCGTCCAACAGCGTGCTTCACCTGCTTGCTATAGCAAACGAGGCGGGCGTTCCTCTTGATCTCAACCTCTTCAATCAGATGTCTGCAAAGGTGCCGAATCTCTGCCACCTCGCTCCCGCGGGATCTACGCATATGCAGGATCTCGACGCGGCAGGCGGTATCCCCGCAGTTCAGGCAGAGCTTATCAAGAAGGGATTGCTTGACGTTGACGCAATGACGGTCACGGGCAAGACGGTAGGCGAGAACGTAAAGGGGGCTTACATCAAGTCCACGAAGGCTATCCGTCCCATCGACGATCCGTACAGCGAGACGGGTGGCATACAGATACTCTGGGGTAATATCGCGCAAAAGGGATGTGTAGTCAAGAGAAGCGCGGTCGCTCCCGAAATGCTGAAGCATAGCGGTCCTGCGAGAGTCTTCAATTCCGAGGACGAGGCTATCGCGGCGATCTACGCAGGTAAGATAGTAGACGGCGACGTAGTCGTCATAAGATACGAAGGACCTAAGGGCGGTCCCGGAATGAGAGAAATGCTCAATCCCACATCGGCTTTGGCAGGTATGAAGCTTGACAAGACGGTTGCGCTTATCACCGACGGACGCTTCTCGGGCGCGTCGAGAGGCGCGTCAATAGGTCACGTCTCTCCCGAGGCGGCTGACGGCGGCAATATCGCCCTTATCGAAGAAGGCGATATCATCGCTATCGATATTCCTAACGCTTCGATCAACGTAGAGGTAAGCGATGAAACTCTCGCCGCAAGACGCGCGAAATATATCTCTCCCGAGCCGAACATCAAGTCGGGCTGGCTCGCCCGCTACGCCCGTCTCGTCAGCGGTGCTGATCAGGGCGCGGTCATGAAGTGATGAATTCAAAGGAATGCGGAAACCTTTTTTTGGGAAAAAGGTTTCCGCGCCTTCCAAAAAACTTCAATAAGGATAGATTTGGTTACAGACGGCTTATCCTTGAAAATGATGAGGTTTTTTGACTTTAAATTTGAAAATATTCCTTTAAAACCCTACATCAAATCCTTTTTTGAAAGTTTTTAAGCAGGGTTCGGGACAGAGTCCCGAAATAAACAGAAAGGTTTACATAATGAACTCAAGCAAATACACAAGACAGTATTTTCCCGCTCCCGTAAGCGAATCTAAATGGATAAAGAAAAATTATCTGACTAAAGCGCCAGTGTGGTGCTCGGTCGACCTTCGCGACGGCAATCAGTCGCTTATGATACCTATGAGCCTCGAGGAAAAGCTCGAATTCTTCAAGCTTCTCGTGAAAATAGGCTTTAAGGAGATAGAAGTAGGATTTCCCGCGGCGAGCGAGACGGAATACGCATTTTTACGCACCTTGATAGACGAGGATCTCATTCCCGACGACGTGACCGTTCAGGTCTTGACACAGTCGAGAGAGCATATTATCAGAAAGACCTTCGAGGCACTCAAGGGAGTCAAGAACGCGATCGTACACCTCTATAACTCCACCTCGGTGGCGCAGAGAGAGCAGGTGTTTAAGAAGAGCAAGCAGGAAATAATCGATATCGCCGTCGAGGGCGCGAAGCTCTTTGATAAGATAAGCGAGGAGATGGGCACAAATTACCGCTACGAGTATTCTCCCGAATCCTTTACGGGAACGGAGCCCGAGTTCGCGCTCGAAATATGCAACGCGGTGCTCGACGTATGGAAGCCCACCGCGGAAAAGAAGGTTATTATCAATCTTCCCGTGACCGTTGAGGTGTCTATGCCTCACGTTTACGCGAATCAGGTCGAATATATGCACGAAAATCTCAAATACCGTGAGAACGTTATCATATCTCTCCACCCCCACAACGACCGTGGATGCGCTGTGGCAGATACCGAGATGGGTCTGCTTGCTGGCGGTGACAGAGTCGAGGGAACGCTTTTCGGCAACGGCGAGAGAACGGGTAATACCGATATAGTTACCGTGGCACTCAATATGTTCGCGCAGGGTGTTGATCCCGAGCTTGATCTCTCCAATATGCCCGAGATATGTGAGCTTTACGAAAGAGTGACCAGAATGCAGGTCTACGACAGAACGACTTACGCGGGCAAGCTTGTCTTCGCGGCGTTCTCGGGCTCGCATCAGGACGCTATCGCAAAGGGTATGAAGTGGAGAGAGGATCACACCTGCCGATATTGGACGGTGCCCTATCTTCCCATCGATCCCACCGACGTGGGCAGGGAATACGAGACCGACGTCATCCGTATCAATTCCCAATCGGGTAAGGGCGGCATCGGCTATCTGCTTGAGCATAATTTCGGATATATTCTTCCTCAGAAGATGCGAGAGCACGTCGGTTACGACGTCAAGAGCGTCTCCGACCACTCGCACAAGGAGCTTTCTCCCGCTGAGGTGCTTGAGATATTTACGAGAGATTACGTTAATATCACCTCTCCTCTTGAGGTCAACGATTGTCATTTCGTGAGAAAGGGCGATCAGATAAAGGCTATGCTTACCGTTCTTTGGAACGGCGAGGAGAGAGATATTTCGGGAGAGGGTAACGGACGACTTGACGCGGTCAGCAACGCATTCAAGCGCAATCTCGGTCTGAACTATTCTAACCTCACCTACACCGAGCACGCTCTTGAGTCGGATTCCAATTCAAAGGCGGTCACTTACGTGAGCGTTACGGACGAAAACGGCAAGCTGCATTGGGGCGCGGGCGTTCACGAGGATATTATCACCTCCTCTATCCACGCATTGGTTTCGGCAATTAATAAGAAGCTTGCATAAACCGATTAAAAATCGGCAGATAAACTTAAAAATCAAATTTCCCCATAACCTTTTTTTAAAGACTTTTGAAAGAGGAGGGGTGCGGGGAGGAGAAAACTTTTGGTCTGCAAAAGTTTTCTCCCCCCCGCGAAAAAAAGGAGTAATACTATGGCAATGACGATGACACAGAAGATCCTGGCGGCTCACGCGGGATTGGAATCGGTCAAGGCGGGACAGCTTATAATGGCGAACCTTGACTTGGTGTTGGGTAACGACATCACGTCTCCCGTGGCGATCAACGAGTTTCATAAGAACGGATTTGAGAGCATTTTTGACAAAAACAAGATAGCTCTCGTAATGGACCACTTCGTTCCCAACAAGGACATCAAGGCGGCACAGCAGTGTAAGCAGTGCAGAACGTTTGCGAAGTGCTTTGAGATAAAGAATTATTTTGACGTGGGAGATATGGGCATCGAGCACGCGCTTCTCCCCGAAAAGGGACTCGTAGCCCCCGGCGACTGCGTTATAGGCGCGGATTCTCACACCTGTACGTACGGCGCGCTCGGAGCGTTCTCTACGGGCGTCGGAAGCACCGATATGGCGGCGGGAATGGCAACGGGCAAGGCTTGGTTCAAGGTTCCTTCGGCAATTAAATTCAACCTCGTGGGTGAGCTTAAGCCTCATGTTTCGGGCAAGGACGTAATTTTGCATATTATAGGTATGATAGGCGTCGACGGCGCGCTCTATCGCTCGATGGAATTTTCGGGCGAGGGACTTAAGTCACTTTCTATCGACGATAGGCTCTGTATGGCTAATATGGCTATCGAGGCGGGTGCTAAAAACGGCATTTTCGAGGTCGACGAGATAACCCTCGCTTACGTTGGCGAGAGAGTGGCGAGAGAATATAAGGTATATTCCGCAGATGCTGACGCCGAATACGACGAGATCTATACTATCGACCTTTCCGCGATAGAATCCACGGTCGCGTGCCCTCACCTTCCCGAAAATACTAAGCTTGCGAAAGAGCTTTCGGATATCGTGCCCGATCAGGTGGTCATCGGCTCCTGTACCAACGGACGCATCTCCGATATGGAAGCGGCGGCAAAATACCTTGCGGGCAAACACGTGGCAAAGGGAGTCAGATGTATCATCATCCCTGCAACGCAGAGCATCTATAAGGAGTGCGTCAAGCGCGGATATATCGAGACCTTTATCGACGCGGGCTGTGTCGTTTCAACTCCCACCTGCGGACCTTGTCTTGGCGGATATATGGGTATTCTTGCCGAGGACGAGATAGCGGTGGCAACTACGAACCGTAATTTCGTCGGCAGAATGGGACATATCACCTCTAAAATCTACCTCGCAAGTCCCGAGGTTGCCGCGGCAACGGCGGTCGCCGGTCATATCGTTGACCCTGCGGAAATTTGAAAAAGGGGGAATTGATGATGAACGCAAAAGGAAAAGTACATAAATACGGTGACAACGTCGACACCGACGTTATAATTCCCGCGAGATATCTTAATACCGCGGATCACAAGGAGCTTGCCTCTCATTGTATGGAGGATATCGACAAGGATTTCGTCAAAAAGGTAAGAACGGGCGATATTATGGTCGGCGGCGCTAACTTTGGATGCGGAAGCTCCCGTGAGCACGCTCCTATCGCTATAAAGAATTCGGGCGTCTCCTGCGTTATAGCCGCCACATTTGCGCGCATATTCTTCAGAAACGCGATAAATATCGGTCTTGCTATTCTCGAGTGCCCCGAGGCAAGCGAAAGGATAGAGGACGGAGACGAGGTCGCTATCGACTTTGACACGGGCGTTATAACCAACGTGACTAAGAACGAGACCTATCAGGCAGAGCCGTTCCCCGAGTTTATTAAAGATATAATCAATTCGGACGGCTTAATGAACTCTTTAAAGAAGGCATAAAACAATGAAAAAGAATATTACGTTACTTAAAGGCGACGGAATAGGTCCCGAGATCGTCGATCAGGCGGTCAAGGTGCTTGACGCGGTCGCAAAAAAATATGGTCACACGTTCAATTATACCGAGGTCGATATCGGCGGATGCTCGATAGATAAATTCGGCGTGCCGATAACCGAGGAGGGAATGGCAAAGTGTAAGAGCGCGGACGCGGTGTTGCTGGGCGCGGTCGGAGGGCCGAAATGGGACAACGTAGATCCATCTGTCCGTCCCGAAAAGGCGCTTCTGGCGGTAAGACGCGAGCTTGGACTTTTTGCAAATCTTCGTCCCACCAAGCTCTTCCCGCAGCTTGCCGATTCCTCGCCCTTAAAGCAGAGCATCGTCGGCAACGGCATCGATCTTATGATCGTCCGTGAGCTTACGGGTGGAATCTACTTTGGAAAGAGATATACCGAGGTCGTTGACGGCGAAAAGGTCGCGACCGACAATATGACCTACTCCGAGCACGAGATCGAGAGGATCGGTCGCGTAGCGTTTGAGGCGGCTCTCAAGCGCGGCAAGAAGCTTGCGAGTGTGGACAAGGCGAACGTCCTTGATTCCTCAAGGCTCTGGAGAGCTACCATGCACCGTCTTTCAGAGGAATATCCCGAGGTAGAATACAGCGATATCCTCGTTGATAACACCGCTATGCAGCTTATCAAGAATCCCACGCAGTTTGACGTTCTCGTAACCGAAAATATGTTTGGCGATATACTTTCCGACGAGGCAAGTATGCTCACGGGCTCTATCGGAATGATGCCCTCGGCATCGCTTTCCGAGGGAACGCTCGGTATGTACGAGCCTATCCACGGCTCAGCTCCCGATATCGCGGGAATGGATATAGCAAACCCCATAGGCACGGTGATGTCGGCGGCTATGCTGCTCCGCTATTCCTTCGATATGAAGGATGAGGCTGACGCTATCGAGGCGGCGGTCAACAAGGCGCTTGACGACGGATATCGTACGCCTGATATATATAAAGAAGGCTTCAAAAAGGTTGGATGCGCCGAGATGGGCGATATCCTTGCCACAAATATTTGATCTAAATTATTCTTAAAATAAAGAAGGTATAAAACAATGCTTAATATCAAATACGAGCTTGTAACAGAAAAGAAAGCTAAGCCCGATTGGGATAACCTTGGCTTTGGAAAGTACTTTACCGACCATATGTTTATTATGGATTACGACGAGGGTATGGGTTGGCACGACGCGAGAATAGTTTCTTATCAGAACCTCTCTCTCGATCCCGCGTGTATGGTCTTCCACTACGCGCAGGAGATGTTTGAGGGACTTAAGGCGTATCGCACGCCCGACGGTAACGTTCAGCTCTTCCGTCCCGATCAGAACATCGACAGAATGAATCGCACCAACGAGCGTCTCTGTATTCCTCAGCTCGATAAGAACGACGTGCTTGACGCACTCAAGGCTATAGTCAAGACCGAGGAGGATTGGGTGCCCCACAAAGAGGGAACCTCGCTCTATATCCGCCCCTTTATTATAGCTACCGACGTTCAGCTCGGCGTTCACCCCTCAAAGAGCTACAAGTTTATGATAATCACTTGCCCCGTCGGCGCGTACTATGCCGAGGGAATCAAGCCCGTTAAGATATTCGTTGAAAGAGAATACGTAAGAGCCGTTAAGGGCGGCACGGGTTTTGCAAAGGTAGGCGGAAACTACGCTTGCTCGCTTATCGGTCAGGAAAAAGCGGAGAAGATGGGATATTCTCAGGTGCTCTGGCTTGACGGTATCGAGCATAAGTATATCGACGAGGTAGGAGCTATGAACGTATTTTTCGTTATCGACGGCACGGTCATCACTCCTGCGCTTGAGGAGGGCAATATACTTCCCGGTGTTACGAGAAGATCCTGCATTCAGCTCCTTCAATCTATGGGATATAAGGTGGAGGAGAGAAAGCTCTCGCTTGACGAGGTCGAGAAGGCTTACGCCGAGGGTAAGCTTGACGAGGCGTTCGGTACGGGCACGGCAGCTGTCGTGTCTCCCATAGGACTTCTTGACACGGGCGACATTAAGATGATAATCAACAACAACGAGATCGGCCCCGTCGCGCAGAAGCTCTACGATACCCTCACGGGCATCCAGTGGGGAAGAATAGAAGACAAATTCGGCTGGACTGTTAAGGTTTAAGAGTGTTCAAATTTTGATTTGTCGAATTGTTGACGATGACCTTTTTGAAAGTTTTTACGTCGCTTTTTTCAAAAAGCGACCGCCAATCCAACGCGCGTAGCGTTGGTCGCCTCCGCAGAGGCGAAACTTCCCTTTTGGCGTGTTCTTTTTTGCCAAGCTTTTTTCTTTGCGCCTACAGCATCAAAGAAAAAAGCGGACAA
>JAZSJO010000115.1:0-6989 GCA_045534365.1 Eubacteriales bacterium | reverse complement strand
CAGATAAACTGCAATTTGCAAATTACATTTATTAAAATATAAAATTTTATTAAAATTTTTTCATTCTCTTGACAATCGTATATAAAAGTGGTAAAATGATGAAGAATAAGGGAGTAATCGGCGCGAAAGCGTGATAAAGTCAACATCTTGGGGCTCTTCCCTGGCTTTATCGGAAATCGGTGAGACTTATCCGACTGCGGATAGGTCTTTTTTGATGTATTACGACCTTCCGAAAAACAAAATATTGAAAAGGAGTTTTTCAACACGATGAAAGAGTATCTCAGATCCTCTGCCGAAGTGCTCGAAGAGGTAAAGACCTCCGAAAACGGTCTTTCTGCCTCCGAAGCCGAAAAGCGACTCGAGCAAAACGGCAAAAACAAGCTCGTTGAGGGCAAAAAGGAATCCCTCATAGTAAGATTCTTCAAGCAGTTAGCAGAGCCGATGACTATTATTCTTATAGTCGCGGCGGCAATCTCTCTCGGCGTTGCAATCTACGAGCTCAGCATTGGCAAAGATGCAGAATTTGCAGACGTTCTCATTATTCTCGCCGTCGTTCTCATCAACGCAATCCTCGGCGTTTTCCAGGAGAGCAAGGCAGAAAAGGCTATTGAAGCACTTCAGGAAATGTCCAAAGCACAGAGCAAGGTCATTCGTGACGGCAAGCAAATAAGTATCCTCAGCGAAGACCTGGTAGTTGGTGATATCATTATCCTTGAGGCAGGCGACGCGGTTCCCGCAGACGCGAGAATCATCGAGTGCGCTTCTATGAAGATAGAGGAAGCCGCTCTGACGGGTGAGTCCGTTCCCGTTGACAAGAAGGAAGAAGTGCTTACCGCAGACGCTAACGGCGACGTTGCTCTCGGCGACAGAAAGAACATGGTATTTATGGGCTCTACCGTAGTTTACGGACGCGGTAAGGCGGTCGTAGTTGCTACGGGCATGGAGACCGAAATGGGTAAGATTGCAGACGCGCTTGCTCAGGCAGAAGAGGGTAAGACTCCGCTTCAGATAAAGCTCGCAGGTCTTTCCAAGATCCTTACATGGCTCGTTATCGGCATATGTGTAATAATATTCGGTGTTCAGCTCATTCGTGCTTATTTTGGTCCCAGCACAACAAGTTACTTTGAGCCTATCCTCAATTCCTTTATGATAGCTATCTCTCTTGCGGTCGCGGCTATTCCCGAGGGACTTGCAACCGTCGTTACCATCGTTCTCTCTATCGGTGTAACGAATATGTCCAAGAGAAGCGCGATCATTCGTAAGCTTACCGCAGTTGAGACTCTCGGCTGCACTCAGATAATCTGCTCCGACAAGACGGGTACTCTTACCCAGAACAAGATGACCGTCGTTGACCACTACGGTGACGACGAGCAGCTTCTCGCTACCGCTATGTCTCTCTGCTCCGACGCAGAGTTTGATACCGAGGCAGGCACCGCTATCGGCGAGCCTACCGAGTGCGCTCTCGTTAACTACGCAGAGAAGCTCGGCCTTTCCAAGAACGTTCAGAAGAACGAGCTTGTAAGAATCGGAGAGGTTCCCTTCGATTCCGGAAGAAAGATGATGTCTACCGTTCATAAGGCTGAGGACGGAAGCCTCGTTCAGTTTACCAAGGGCGCGCCCGACGAGGTCCTCAAGAGATGTACTAAGGCTCTTGTGGGCATCGAGGTCGTCGATATGACCGACGATATCCGCGCATCCATTCTCGCGGCAAACAAAAATATGGCAGATCAGGCGCTCCGCGTGCTTATGGCTGCAAAAAAGGATCTTGCCACCGAGCCCGCGGCTTACGAGCCCGAGGCTGTTGAATGTGACCTTTGCTTCGTAGGTCTCGTTGGTATGATAGACCCCGTTCGTCCCGAGGTCAAGCCCGCTATTGACGAATGCCGTAGCGCAGGTATCCGTCCCATTATGATCACGGGTGACCACAAGGACACCGCGGTTGCTATCGCAAAGCAGCTCGGTATCATCACCGACGCTTCTCAGGCTATCACGGGCGCTGAGCTTAACGAGATCTCCGACGAGGAGTTCGAGACAGCCGTTGAGAAATTCAGCGTTTACGCCCGCGTTCAGCCCGAGCATAAGACCAGAATAGTCAACGCTTGGAGAAAGAAGGGTATGGTCACCGCTATGACGGGTGACGGCGTTAACGACGCTCCCTCTATAAAGAACGCCGATATCGGCGTTGGTATGGGTATCACGGGTACCGACGTTACCAAGAACGTTGCCGATATGATACTTGCCGACGACAACTTCGCAACCATCGTTTCCGCGGTTGGCGAGGGACGCCGTATTTACGACAACATTCGTAAGGCTATTCAGTTCCTTCTTGCCTCCAATCTCTCCGAGGTACTTGCAATCTTTACCGCAACTCTTATGGGCTTCACTATATTCCAGCCCGTACACCTGCTCTGGATAAATCTTATCACAGACTGCTTCCCCGCTCTCGCTCTCGGTATGGAAAAGCCCGAGGCAGACATTATGAACCGCAAGCCCCGTGACAGTAAGGAAGGCATCTTCGCAGGCGGTCTCGGCTTTGCAGTAGCATATCAGGGCATTCTCGTTACGGTCATCACCATTGCTTCCTACCTTATCGGTAGATATTGGCTTGCAGACCTTCATCACGCCGAGGCGATCGCTATGGGCACTTACTCCGCCGAAATGCTCGGAACGAGTATGGCGTTCCTCACGCTTTCTCTCTGTGAGATCTGTCACGCGTTCAATATGAGATCTCTTCACGGCTCTATCTTCAGAATGAAGGGACAGAACCTCTGGCTCTGGGGCGCGGGAATCCTCTCGCTCATCCTTACCACCGTCGTAATCGAGATTCCCTTCCTTGCAAACGCTTTCGAGCTTGCTCACCTTGATCTTATGGAATACGGTATCGCATTCGGTCTCGCTATTCTTATCATTCCTATCGTTGAGATAGTTAAGGTGATCCACAGAGCGATCGACAGAAAGAACGAAAAGTAATCGCAAACGTCAACAAAAAGGGGCTGTCTCAAAAGCAAATTTTGGAGCATTTGAGGCAGTCCTATAGAGTTATTATTAGCGATGAATAAAAAAAGAAAGCAAAAAGCCTCGCAAAGAGGCAAAAAGAGAACGGTAAAGGAAGAGGGTCGAAAGATCCTCTTTTTTATTGTGGAAATATAGAAATCGGAAATTAATCAAGCTATTTTAGGGATGAAAAGATCGGTGTGCAAACGACCTGATTTTTGACGATTATACATTTTTTGAATATTAAAAGCAAAAGAAAGAAGGAAAAGTTGGGTTTCAACGCCCTTATTGCCACTAACAAGAAAGCGTCTGAATCCCATATCCTGCTTCAGTACGTCAACGCGGCGCAGAGCGTATCAAGAGACATTCTTTCAAGCATAATATCGCCTCCTTACTCGAGTTATATAAATTATACATCACCTTCCCCCTTTGTCAACCTTTTCGCTGTTCTTTCGTTTACATTTTTACGCATTTTCGGCAACAATTTGTTGTTGACATCGCCCTTCGCCCGTGCTATAATTTAGTATGGAATAAGAATTCCGAATATCATTTACGGAAAGGAGGTAATGTATAATGGCTAAAAAGTTAATTTCAACGAAGGCCATCGTTTGCACAATAGCCGCCGTATGTCTTATCTGCCTTATCACATCTGCCTTGGCTTTCGGTATTGATATGGGTCACGACTGTGTGGGCGAGGAGTGCTTTATATGCCTCTGCGTATCCCTGCGCGAGCATATTTTCAGAGTTCTGCTCGCCGCTGCCGTCGTTTCGATCGTTTGCACGGAGGAAGCCATACGCGCTATCCGCCAGAACGACGGAGAGGATATCTGCACTGTCGCGACTCCCGTTCGCCTTAAGGTCAAGCTCTCGAATTAAATCAAACGTATAGGTAACGGCAATAATACGTGCTCGTGTTATTACGTTATCAGCATTGCAAGCTCGTCTGCGTCGGCAGACTTTTTCGGCTTGCATTTTTATTTACCGTTTGAATGATTCGGGGCATTTTTTTGCCTTTTTGAAGAATCACGATTATTTTTTAAGGAGTTATAATTATGATTTCAATTAAAGGTCTTATAAAGCGCTTTCCAAACGAAAGAGCAATAAAATACAAGGATATGGATTTCGAGGACGGCAAGTCCTATATGCTCCTCGGCGCTTCGGGCTGCGGCAAATCCACCCTTCTCAATATGATAGCGGGCATCCTTTCCCCCGAGGAGGGCGAGATATTTATCGGCGGCGAGGATATGACGAAAAAGACGCAGAAGGAAAAGGACAAATTCAGAATAAACGAGATAGGCTACGTATTTCAGGATTTCAAGCTTATCCCTGAGATGACGGTTATGGACAACATAAATATCCTTCGTCTTGAAAACGTTGATACCGGTCGCGCCGACGAAATACTTGAAAAGCTTGAAATGAAGAGCAAAAAGAACAAAAAGGTCAAGCATCTTTCAGGCGGAGAAAAGCAAAGAGTTGCTATTGCCCGCGCCATAGTCAAGATGCCCGACATAATACTTGCCGACGAGCCCACGGGAAATCTCAACTTTGAGATTGGCGAGGCGGTCATCAAGCAGCTTATCGAAATATCCCGCGGCAAAACGCTCATCGCCGTTACTCACGACGAGCGACTTGGTAAGTATTTTGACGTCACCGTCGATATGAACGCTATGACGGGAGGTGACATCAATGCTTAAGTTCGCGCTTAAAAATATGGCGATCAAAAAAGCCAAGATAATACTTATCGTCATTTCTATCGTTATTTCCGCCTCGGTCGCCATACTTGCCTACAATATATCCGAGCAGGTTGACGACGGCTTTAAAAGCACGGCGGGATATTACGATATGATAATAGGCCCTTCGGGAAGCTCAACACAGCTTGCTATGAACACTATGTTCTTTACAGAGTCGCCCCTCGGCACTATCTCATACGAATACGTTGAGCGGCTTGATGGTGATATGAGGGTAAATCTCGTCGTTCCATTCACTATGGGAGACTCCTATAACGGAGCGAAGATAGTCGGAACCACTCCCGCCTTCCTTAACGGCAAGGAGCTTAAGACGGGCGAGATGTTCGCTGAAAAATTCGAGGCGGTCATAGGTAGCACTGTTGCTAAAAAATACGGACTTGAGATAGGCTCGAAGATGATAACCTCACACGGTCTCTCCGAGGGCGGTCACTCTCACGAAAGCACCCCTCTCACCGTCGTTGGTATTCTCGACGAGACAAAGACAGCATACGATAACGTTATTTTCACAGGTGTTGAAACGGTCTGGGCAACCCACTCTCACGGCGAGGAAGCTCACGAAGAACACGAGGAGCACGGCGAGATATGCGCTATCCTTGTAAAGAGCAAGAGCTTCAACTATTACAATCAATTGAAGAGTGAGCTTGGCGAAGACGGCTCTCTTCTGGTCATCAATCCCTCCGAGGTGCTTCGCGAGGTGCTTGAAAACGTGGATATGAGCTCACAGATAGTCTACATTCTCTGTATAATCATACTCATAATGAACATTTTCGTTATCTCTGTCATCACACTTCTCAATATGTACGATTCCAAAAAGGAGATATCGCTTATGCGCCTTATCGGTATCGGCATGAGCAAGATAAATCTTCTTTACATTATACAGAACGGAATTATCGGTCTTATATCGACGGCACTCGCGTTCCTGTGCTCAAGGCTCTGCCTTGTCCTTATGGGTGAATACGTGGCGTCGATGGGTATAGTTCTTGATACGACGCAGATATATCCCCTTGAGATAGTTATAATGGCGGTGGTCTTCGTCATCAGCGTGCTTCCCACCGTCATCTGCACGCTTAATATGTCAAAGAAGGACGGTATAAACGAATAATGAAAAGATTGATTTGTTTCGCGCTTTCTCTTCTCTGCCTTCTCTCTCTTTTCGTCTCTTGCGGTGAAAAGAAGGAAGAAGATGGGACGCTACTTCTCAGCTTCTCACAGGCACAGAGCATTGAGGAAATGAAGAACTACGACGGCAAGCAGGTCTCGATAATAGGCTATATGTCGACTCTGTCTCCCATATCGGGAAGCTTTATGTATCTGATGAATCTTCCCTATCAAAGCTGTCCCTTCTGTGTCCCCAATACCACGGAGCTTTCCAACACTATGGCGGTCTACGCCAAGGACAACGATGAATTTGAATTCACCGACAGAGCTATTCAGGTAACGGGAAGACTTGAATTCGGCGACTACACAGATGAATTCGGCTACGTATATAACTACAGAATAGTAGACGCTACGTACTCGGTGGTCGATACCTCCAATATGAGCGAAAAGCTCAAGCTTTGGCAACAGCTCGCCTCAACCGACGTGATCGCCGACGTATACACTATGTTTGAATACGTAAACTTTACGTGCTATTGGCCGACCTACACTATGCCGTTTGCAGATGGGCCTGATTATCTCTATCCCTCCGACGCGCGTTATTTCATTGAGACCGACGGAGCGCAATTCAATTACGGATTTAAGGAAGGCTACTTTGAAGAGCTTATATACACCGTTGAGAGCGTTGACAAGACCGCGTTCAGCGAGCTTGTCGATATAATCAACGATGCAAAGGCTCTCTCCGAAAAAGGATACAACGAGCTTATAGCGGCAAACTGCACCATAGTACCCGAATACAGCGGAGCCTTCAACGACGGAAGAAGCCAATACAAGCTCAACCTCGCCGACACACTTGAGAGTGAGATGGATGCGATCCTCCGTGCCTTCTACGAATGGCTCTCGAGCTGGGAGATATAGATAAATTGCAGTTTATCGAACTCTTGGCGATGTCCTTTTTGAAAGTTTTTACGTCGCTTTTTTCAAAAAGCGACCGCCAATCCAACGCGCGGAGCGTTGGTCGCCTCCGCAGAGGCAAAACTCTTCTTTTGGCGTGTTCTTTTTTGCCATGCGCGGAAGGCGCTTGCGCCTCCGGCTGAGCGTAGCGAGGCAATTTTCATTTGCGCCTACAGCATCAAAGAAAAAAGCGGACAA